>JBCCUO010000259.1:0-5965 GCA_039196805.1 Planctomycetota bacterium
GCGCAACTTCAAGACTGACGCTTCGGGTTGGGATGACACGTTGCTAGCTGCCAACCTATCCGTCCAACGGTACGAACCCGTCGGGGCGGTGAAGGCCGGGAAACCGGACGCTAGCGCGTGGCGGCTGATGGCTGGCTATTTGCTAACCGTCGATCGCAAACTGCTGACTGCTAACCGAAGAATGCGTTTAGCGAAGGATGGGGACGTAGGCATAGCCGTCGGCCTGATGGTTGACGACGGCGGTCAGTGCGGAGACGGCGGTGTCGATGAAGACGGCGACGTCTTCCGGCTTGCTGCCCTTTGAAATCAATGATTGGCCGCACACGCTAAGCTGGACGCCGGCTTCGTGAAGCTGATGAAGTAGGTCCAGGTTCGGGTTCCCCTCGGTCTTGAATCGTCGGGCGTATGCATCTGGATTTAGCACCGCTAACGTCGCATCGCCATGGAAGACAACGGCAAAGCGGGCCGAGGCTGGTTTGGCCCCGGCTGCGTGATAGAGGTTGGCGTACTTGACAATCCGCTCGATCGAAGGCAACAGCTTCTTGTGGTCACCTCCTTGCGTGATGTCGATCAACAGCTTCGCACCGTCGCGCGGCTGGTGCACGGCTTGTGGTAGCTGGACCACCGCCCCGTGTCCCGCAATCAAAGGCAGGGGCTTTGCCTCTGACGGTTTCTTGTCCGTGATGGGGACCGCGTGGTTTTTCATCGCTTCGGCGAAACCTCGTTCGACGAATCCGGAAACCACTCGAGCATGCTCCTGAATGAGCTTGGCCACGTACGGATCCTTGGAAGTCTCCGTGACCCGAACGCCCTTCTCGGTTTCTTGGTGGGTCATCGTGATCTTGTCGGCGTGACGAAAGATCTCGGCGAACAACGGGTCGCGCATTCGGATGGGGTTCGTGTTCTTGATACGGTCCTGCATCCAGTGCACATGTTCTTTGATCCGGTCTGCGATTTCATCGACGTCCGACTCGGTCACAGTTTTCACACCGTCGGGCAATTGCTTGACGGTGCGATTGATCTTCTTGTGATTTGACAACAGAAACTGAAACACCTCGCGGTCGGCGTCGTGTCGCTGGTCGTGAGCATGTCCACCGTGAGGAACGGTGTCTGGTCCACCCAGTCCATGGTGTCCGACTCCAGGACCGCGTCCTCCTCGAAACCCTTGCCCTCTGCCTTGTCCAGGGCCGCGCTGGGCCCAAGCCTGATTTCCCAACATGACGATGAGGGTGAGCACGATTGGTACTGCAAGGAATTGACGCATTGGTTTCACCGGGTGTGTTGGGAAGCTACGGAGGGTTGGGGCGAGGCGGGGAGTCCTGGCGAGCGGATCCACTTGACGGTTTCGGCGACCAGGAAGATCGGCAACGCCAGCACGATGATGCGTAACCAGTCGTCGATGTTGAGCGGAACGGTGTGCAGCGCGTGTTGTAGGAAGGGCACGTAGACGGCAGCCACCTGCAAGCTGACGGTCACGGCGATGGCGGCCAGCACCCAAGGGTTGGTCCACAGGCCGACACGGGCCAGCGGCGTGTGCAGCGATCGAAAGTTCAGCACGTTGGCTTTTTCGATCAACACAATGCAGGTGAATGCCGCTGTCTGTGCGACCGCCATCTGCCTGACATCACCACTATTCAGGTAGTCATGGAATAGCCAAAACGATGCGAGTCCTATGTAGGTGCCATAGGCTGCGATCAAAGCAAAGCCGTTGCGATCAATCACCGGCGCCGATGGTGGACGTGGTGGTCGCTGCATGACCGACTTGCCGGTCGGTTCCAGACCCAGGGCGACGGCTGTCATGCCGTCGGTTACAAGGTTCATCCAGAGGATTTGAACCGGCAAGAAGATCAGTGGTCCTCCAATGACGATGTTCACAAAAATCGCGACCACTTCGCCGCTGTTCGATGACAGCAGGTAGCGGACAAACTTCTGAATGTTGTCGTACTGCCGGCGTCCTTCTTCGATCGCGCCCACGATCGACGAGAAGTTGTCATCGGTCAGCACAATGTCGGAGGCTCCCTTGGCGACGTCCGTGCCTCGGTCGCCCATTGCGATGCCGATGTCAGCTTTCTTCAGCGCGGGTGCGTCGTTGACCCCATCGCCGGTCATCGCCACGATCTCGCCCTGCGCTCGCAACGCATTGACAATCCGAAGCTTGTGCTCAGGTGTCGTGCGGGCAAACAGTACATCGTCACGGACTCGCAGAGCCAGTTCGTCAGCCGACATGTTCGTCAGGTCTTTGCCGGTCAACGACTGCCCGATCGGAAGACCGATCTGGCGTGCGATCGCCATAGCGGTCGTGGGTGAGTCTCCGGTGATCATCAAGACTCGAATGCCGGCCGAGCGTGCCATGGAGATCGCTTCGGGAACCGACTCACGTGGCGGGTCCATCATTCCCACCACTCCCAGTAGCTCCAGATCGCTCTCGACCTCGTCTGCTGACAGCAGGACGTCCGCATCGAGGTGGCGTCGCGCGATGGCTAAGGTTCGCAGGCCCTGCTCCGCCATCGACAAATACGCTGACTCGACCGCCAAAAAATCCTCAGGCGTCATGGGACGTGTGGTCGACCCATCGCGAATGTTGATGCAGCGTTCCAAAATCATTTCCGGCGCACCTTTCACGGAGGCCTGAAGTCCATCCACGGCGTTCTCAACAACCGACATTCGCTTGCGGTCGGACGTGAATGGAAACTCAGTTACCAGCGCGGCTGTCGTGGGAGGATCCAACCAAGCCTTGTGCGCACAAACGACCAACGCGCCTTCGGTCGGTTCGCCATGACCATGCCATCCATCATCGTCATGAATCAGACGAGCGTGGTTGCAGTGCAAACCGGCATCCAGCAGTTCGCACAAGTCTGATCGCTGGTGGTAGTCGACCCGTTCTCCATGCTGTTCGAAGTGTCCTGCCGGGTCGTACCCGACGCCGGTGACTTGAACATCTCCGGCCGCAAGCCAGATCTGTTGGACCGTCATCTCATTCTGGGTTAGCGTGCCAGTTTTGTCGGTGCAGATCACGGTGGCGGAACCCAGACCCTCGGCCGCTCTAAGCCGTCGCAGCAACGCTTTGCGGCGCACCATCTCACGGACGCCAAGCGCCAGCGTCAACGTCACTACGGCAGGCAATCCCTCGGGAACGACCGCAACAGCCAAGGAGACAGCTGTCATGAACATCTCGAGTAACGGTTTGCCCATCCACGCGCCGGCGGCCGCGATCAACAACGAGACTCCCATGGCGATCACGCCGAGTTGCCGCCCCAAAACACCGAGCTTGCGTTGAAGTGGCGTCGCGTCCCGGTCGATCGATTCGGTCAGCGATGCGATCCGGCCGAACTCGGTGTCGCTTCCGGTCGCCACCACAACGCCCAACCCACGCCCAGCGGTCGCCGCGGTTCCCATCCAGGCCATCGAGGATCGCTCGGCCAGGGGCGTTGATTCGGTCACCGCAGCTGATCCCTTTTCCACCGCCACCGACTCGCCCGTCAACGCCGACTCGTCGATGGTCAGGTTCAGCGTATCCGCCAGTCGCAGGTCCGCCGGAACTCGATCACCGGTTTCGATGCGGACCAAGTCGCCGGGCAACAGACTCACGGCTTCAACGACTTGTTCTGCACCGTTGCGAATCACCATGCACGTTGGCTGGAGCAGATCGCGAAGCGCCGCCAGTGCACGTTCTGCCTTCCATTCTTGGAAAAAGCCGAGTGCGCCATTGACCAGGATGATGGCAAGGATCGTTAGCGTATCGGTCCATTCCCCCACGCTTAGAGAAATTGAGGCGGCCACAAAGAGAATCAGGATCAGGATGTCGCGGAACTGGCGGACCACGACCTGAACCCAACTTGATTCCTCCGCCGTCTGAAGCGCATTGGGCGGATAGAATCGCCTGCGAGTCGCAATCTGCTCGTCCGACAGACCGTTTTGCAGATCTGTCGTCAGACGACCTTCAACTTCAGGGACTGACGCAGTGTGCCAAGCCAACGGTTGTGCCGCGGCGGTTTGTTGATCGCTGACTTCTTCGATCGTTTGAGACATCACTCGGTTTTGTGTTGGTCGATGCAAGTGTCTTTGCTAAGCCGATGCCAAGGGCTTGGCCGACGATTCTCCTGCCCGTTACCGCACGCCAACGTCACGCAAGCAAGAGCGGCACGAGCGAAACAGCACAGTGAGTGCGAGGAAGCACGGAACGACGCAGTGCGAATCCTGTATATTGACGTGCAGATATTGGCTGGATAATCTGGCGTCGTCGTAGACCGCTCTTGTTTCCTTGCCTGATCCTTCCCATGAAGGGCAACGTGAAGATTGGAATTTCGTCCATGGCGCCTATCAATGTGATTGCCGGATGGGTGATTCTGGTGTGCAGCATGGGGGTGGCCAGCGGTCAGAGCCACTTTGAACGACCGCCGGTCGACTATCTGAATACCCCTGTTGACGATCCGGTGGCAGTGTTGGCGGAGAAGCTCCGTCAGGGGGACGCTGGCTTGGAATTCGACGACCGGTTTGGTTACTTGCCGGCGGTGTTGGAGGCGCTGGACGTACCAATCAGTTCGCAGACGCTTGTTTTTTCCAAGACCAGTTTGCAACTTCACCGGATATCACCGCGACGTCCTCGTGCTCTTTACTTCAACGACGATGTCTACGTCGGCTATTGCCAGCGTGGTGACGTGCTGGAGTTCGCAGCGACCGACGCCAAGCAGGGGGCGACGTTTTACACGCTGAAGCAAGACGATGAGGGTGAGCCGACGTTTGTCCGCGACCGCGGCGGCTGTCTGTCTTGCCATGCTTCCAGCCGAACGCAGAATGTTCCCGGCTACCTGCTGCGCAGCGTGTATGCGGACGCTGCGGGGCGACCCAAACTGGGCAGTGGAACCTTCACGACGAGCATCACGAGTCGTTTTCGGGATCGCTGGGGCGGATGGTACGTGACTGGCCAACATGGATCGATGCGGCACATGGGAAACACACTATGCACCGGAGACGAAACGACGTTCGATCGCGAGGCAGGCGCGAACGCGATGGATCTATCGAGTCGGTTCCGCGCCGAGAACTACTTGTCGCCGCACAGTGACCTGGTGGCATTGATGGTGCTGTCCCATCAGACGCAAATGCACAACGCGATGGCGGCCGCCAACTACGAAACTCGCGAGGCCCTTCATCAGTCGTATCAGATGAACGAGTTGTTGGAGCGGCCGCCCGATTTCATCAGCGATAGCGCTCGTCGTCGCATCGCCGCTTCGGTTGATCGGGTACTGAAGCATCTGTTGATGTGTGACGAGTTTGAGATGACCGATTCCGTCTCCGGCTCCACCTCGTTCGCCTCTGAATTCATTGCGCGTGGGAAGAAGGATCACCGCGGGCGCTCGCTTCGTGACTTGGATTTGAACACGCGCCTGTTCAAGTACCCGTGCAGTTTCCTGATTCATTCGGCGGCCTTTGACGGGCTGCCGAATGAGGTCCGCGTGCCGATCCTTCAAGGACTGAAGGACGTTCTGGAGGGGCGTGACGACTCGCCCCAATACGCTCATCTGAGCGCGTCGACCAAAGGCGACATCTTGGAGATTTTGCGGGACACGAAGCCTGGGTTTTGAGGGCCGTCGGGTCATGTGCGACGGACCTGAGCGGCAGCATTCTGCTCGGACGATCTGGTAAGCCAACTCATGGGTAAGCGACGGCGATCACACTGCGGCTGATGGTGAGTCAAATCAGCTCCATGCGCTATGTCTCCTTAACTTAGGCGCTGAAGTCAGGTTTCGCGGCATGTTCTCAGCTAGAAATGCCAGCTGTAGGCCGATTCCCACTCGCCCGCGCTTCGGTCTGAGAGTAAATCGACAAGCCGGTTTGCGTCCGGTTGGGATGACCTTTGATTTGCGGCCGATCTGGGACAAGAGCGGGTAACTCTTGATTTAGCTATCCACTAGCCGGTCCGGGGAAGATGGCGTCGCTCGCAATCTCACTGGTTTCAGGCAACCCC
>JBCCUO010000260.1:0-5943 GCA_039196805.1 Planctomycetota bacterium
CCCACCCATGTCCGCCATCGTGAAATGCCTCCAATGGGAGATCTAGTTGCCGTTCCAATCCGTCATGAGGTGAATCCGCTTCCCAGTGCGAAGGCTCTTCAAAGCTGTCCAATGGATCGCCATCGAAGAACCATGGCTCATCCCCCTCGTGTCCAAAATGCGGAAAGTCGGAATGGGCATCGTCGAGGTCATCGAACTCGTGCAGGGGATCGAAGCCCGTTGGGCCGTCGAATGGGGGCAACCAAGGAGGCGGAAGCAGCTCATCGTCGTCCTCAAGATCGTCAACGACCACGTCGAACGATGCCAACGTGATATCCGTGAAGGCCACCTCTTCCACATCTTCGACCGACCAGATCTGATCGGTCGCCAAGTCAATCAGCTCAAAACTGTGCGGCGGATGCGTCCAAAGGGCTACGAATTGATGATAGGGGCCGTTGACCTCCAGAGTGTCAAAACCAAGCCGTCCGTCAATCAGATTTGTCGTCTCGTCAGCAACCAAGACGTCGTCCAATCGCGTACCAAGCGAGAGGCGATACTCAGCCAAGAACGTTTCGGCGGCTGGATCGACCAGCAACACGTTCAGGTTCAAAGGCGGAATCGCAACATCCGATTCGATCGACAGTTGTTCCAGTCCCGCCAACGGTACGATCCAACGTCCCGGCCCCAGCGGACTGCCATGCGAGAGCCCGACACCCTGCGGAATGCCTGTCAGCACCAAAGCGTGAGACGGTCGCACTTCGGCCAACGGGTCGATCAGGAAAAACTCAAGGGGAATCTTCTCCGTTGGCTGTCCCGGTTCCGTACCCAGCAAGGCGTCACCGGCCCAAACGTGCAACTCAACTAGCGACGGCGCGAAGACAAACACCGTGTCGGCCGGCGGTGAGTCAGTGCCCGGTGGATCAGAAGGCGGTGGATCAGAAGGCGGTGGATCAGAAGGCGGTGGATCAGAAGGCGGTGGATCAGAAGGCGGTGGATCAGAGGGCGGTGGATCACCTGGAGGGGCCGGAGGGTCACCGGAGGACGATAGCAAGGTTGGTACGGAAACGGTTTGGTCATCGAAGGCAACAAACTCCACGTCTTCGACGTCCCAAGAAATCTGCGACTGTGGATTAGCGATCGAGAACAGAACGCCCTCGTCGATCCATGTCGCCACATGAGCTTCGGCAACACCTGGGATAACCAGCGTGTCGATCCCCGATCCGGCGTCAATCCTTTCAATGCCAACCACGGCGGGCAAGAAGTCGTCTTGGTCGGTACCAACCGTCAATGAAGTGCGTCCAAGCGATTCGGTTGCCCCGTCCAACCCGACGTCGATCATTAGATTCAACGGTGGCAACGGCAAGGCCGAAAGGACCCTCAAGTCTTGAACCAACTCCGGCGGCACCACCCATCGCGTTGGAGTCGTCCGTTCGCCTGCCGACAATGCGGCGCTTTCGGGCAGTCCCTCCACGGTGACCCTCGCGGATTCGGCCAACAGCCATTGCAGCGGGTCAGCGATCTGGAGTGGAACGTCGACCGAGGCGGCGCGGACTTGTCGCGAAGAGGTGACCGGTTGACTGGTCGTCGCGTCTACGCCGACGCCGTGCAACAACACGCCGTCGTCACCGTCGACCGTCAGCGAAAATAGTTCGGGCGCCGGCGATGGGCTGTCAGTGATTGTCCACGGAGGTCCGATGGGCTCGGCCTCACGATTGAACTGGCGAATCAGAATCAGCTCTCCGCCGCCCTGTTGGCTGGTGTAGGCGACGACAAAGCCGCCATCGCTGAGAACAGCCGCGGCTGACGCACTGGAGGGCACCGCCAGCAATGGATCAACCTCTTGATCGTCCAAGTACACGCCTTCGGCAGAATACCAGCGGGCGACGTTTCGGCTACCGGTGTTGTCCGACTGGATCCCCGGAACGATCCATGAACCGTCTTCGAAGAGGTCAACGTCAAGTGAGGCGGCAAAGTCACCGACGGACAGATTGACGGGCAACTCGATCGGGTCATCTAAGCTGACAGCCATTGCAAGGACTGAGGCATTCGAGAGCGGCCCAGATTGCAAAACGCGGAAGGTCAGGGCAGCGTCATCTACAGGGTGCTGCGAGACACGTAACCCCTCGATGACATCACCCGTTTCGAGAGAGAAGATTACCCGCTCAGCCGAAATGTCTTGGAATTCGTAGTCGATCGCTCTTTCCAGCAGCTGACCCGAAGTGTGGTCGTACCAGACAACCATCACTCGACCGTCCAGCGCCGTTGACACACCCAGTTGCACCAAACCTGGGTTGGTTGTCAAACCGGCCAGCACGAAAGAATCACCCACCGGTTGATCCAGCACATCGAATCGCTGTGACTGCACACCGCCACCATCCGACCAAACCAGGGCGTAGCCGCCATCGGGCAGCGGTGTGGCAGCGATCGAAATCTCAGCGAATCCGCCGCTGCCAAAGGGAAGTAGCGGAGCCAACTCCGATTCGCCAGGCAACACGAATCCTTGGGGGCCCGTCGACACAGCCCGTAGCGATCCGGTGACGCCTTCGAAACGTACCAAGAACGTCCGTCGTGAACCGTCTTCCAATGCGATCGCGGCAAGCTGGTTGCGATCGACAACGTCCAGCGCGGCTCCCGACTGAGACGGACCGAATTGGTGTGACGTCGTGCCGTTGACACTCACCTGGACATCCACTTCGCCCGTGACCGGCCGACTGAAAATGTCCTGGCCCGCGATCGGCCCGTCAATCCACTGATCGACTCCCGACGAACTGGTCGCAAACTGCAAGAGCTCGATATCGCGGATCAACCACTGCTGGCTGGAACTCAAACTCGTCAGCAGGAACGCGTGTCCCGGATCAACCCAGATCGGTTCGTAGTCTGATTGCGAAAGCGGCAGCAACAGAGTGTCCACGCCATCGCCGCCATCGATGACGTCGGCGGTAATTGGAAGGTCCAGAGAATCGGACGCTTCAGTGCCAAACAAGATCGACGTTTCCGCGATCGGAGCCCCGCTTGCGATCTCGACCACATCGGTGCCAATCTGAGCCACGGAGAGTGGTTCGCTTGACAGAAGTTGCAAACCTGTCAGTTGATCGATCGGAATTGCCCACGTACCGGCCTGGCGAATTCCCACGGACGGCGTGACCAAGTCAGATAGTCCTCTGAGAACGATCTGATGCGTCGAGGTGTTAGTGATCTGCCCTGGGTCATCGATGGTGACGTCAAGCGGTGTTGATGACACAGCGAGCGTCTTGGTGAAGGCCAGGGGCGTGGAGCCGAACGAGTCTCGCCCAACCCAACCGAACTGAAATCCGGAACGTTGCTGGACGGGGAACCCCAATTCCCATACATGCGATGTGAGAGTGGGCGGGATGGCTTCCGTCCAACCGGCCGCGTGGACTGGAATCGGCGAACCGACGGGTTGAGCGTCGCGATTGAGTCGTTGCACGCGCCAGATCGTGTCCGGCAGTTGCTGGTCAAGGTCGCCATCTTGGAAAGCAACGACATAGCCCTCACTTCCCAGCGTAGCGATGACGGCGTTCCGCACCAAAGTGGTCGACTCGACGGGAATCAGTTGTGTTGAGGTGACCGTTCCCAGCGAATCGATGACTTCAATCCGCGGCTCGCTGTCGATGCCGTTGTCCGCTTGGAACAGAATCCAGCCATCGCTTCGTGCGGGGGCCAATTGAGCTTCGTCGTAGAACGACCCGGCTGGCAAGCTGATCGTCAGCTGCGCGGTGTCGGCCAGGTTGACTGAATGGATCTGTCGGACAGAGTTGGCACTTCCGGTTTCCGTGCGGACGAAGCTAACTCCAAAGTCGTCCACTGCGTGGGGAATCACCTGCAATCCCCGGAAGACCTCCTGAGTCGGTGTCGTCAAACCAATGACCGGGCCCCAAGGCGAGCCAGCAGAGTCAAAGACCTGATAGGCGACCAGGCTCTCAGTTGACGAGATCCAGGCTGCCGCCCAGCTACCGTCCTCTAGCGTCAGTACTTTGATCTCGTCGCCTTGCTGAGCAGAAGTGGACGACGACAGCGAGGTTGCGACCCCGTCGACCTTGTCGTTCTGACTGCTTCGGATGGCATGGATCCCGGACGTGTCGGTCCACGCCACCACGAAACCTTCGCCTGGAAGCGCGGCGACCGCAAAATTCACCGACTGAAGATTGTGCGATTGCCCCGGCGTCAGCGGGGCGATGGGAAATGATGCGGGTCCAACGCCTCCGCCGGTCAGCGTGCGCCGTGCCATCAATGTGCCCGAGTTGGGCCCGGTGGGCTGCAGAAACACGGTCAGTTGGCTGCCATCGGCCAGTTGCGTCGATTCCAACTGTAGCGTCGCGGAGTCCGAGAGTTCCGCGATCGATACGATCTGGGAATTCAGGCCGCTTGTCGTTTCACCTCGGGAAGCGTGGATGTCGACCTCTCCCGCTTCCCCTTCTGCAACGGATTGCGTTTGCAGGTCGATCGCCAGGGCTTCAACCACCGAATCGGGCAGCGAGCTGGACACGCTAGACGGGATCGCCTGAGGAGAGGAGGTCGGTGCGTCCTCAAAGGGTTGATCCAGAACGGAATCAAGCCTGATCTGAGTGTCGTAGCCCGCGTGCGCGCTAAACGGAAGCCGCTTCTCCAGTCGCTCCAGACGCGGTCGAACACGACAGCGACGTTTGTTTGCAGGCGGACGAATCAACGGAACGCTTCCCCGAGCATCGATTCTTGGTGTGGCAACCAGACGACCAAGCAGACCGATTCCCCCCGTTGGGAACGCGATCAGAAAAGCCTAGGTGCGAAGTTGGCGCGGATCGCTCTTGGTTCTGCCTCGAGCCAAGTGTCAGCCGTGGCCCAACGCCAGTTGCTCGGTGTGTGACGATCATGCGGATTGGTATGAGACTTCGAAACGGAAGTCGACCGTGTGATCGGCTAAGATGGAGATTCAATCTCAGCCCTCGGCTCTCTTTCTCTTCATGTGGTGCCTGCCGTGAAACGACGCCAATTCCTTGTCGCCGGAACAGCCCTGAGCTCCGCCGCGACCACGCTGACTTCTCATCCATTGGCATCGGCTCAAACGCCCGAGGATCGGCCCGGTGCGATTGGGACGGTCCAGTCGGGCGATCGAATCCGTCAGTCGGTGATGGGCTGGTGTTTCAAGCCGATGGACGCAATCACGCTGGCCAAACACTGCCGATCACTTGGGATGGCCGCGATCGAAGGCGTCGGCGATGAGCATTACAAGGCGATCCGCCAGCTTGGGCTTCAGATCTCTTTGGTCGGCAGCCATGGATTCAAGAACGGGCCGTTGGACCCGGACAACCACGACGAAGTCGAAGCCAAGCTCCGTCGCGGTATCGATTTGGCGGTGCAGTATGGCAGCCCCAGCGTGATCACATTCACTGGGATGTCGAAGTCAGGGGTCAGCGATCAGGCCGCCCAGAAGAATTGCCTAGGCGGCTGGAAACGAGTGATCGGTTACGCCGAAGAGAAAGGTATCACCTTGGTGCTTGAGCACCTCAACAGCGTCGACGATTCGCATCCGATGAAGGGGCATCCCGGCTACTGGGGTGACGATTTGCATCGCTGCATCGACCTGGTCAAGGCGATGGACTCGCCCCGTTTCAAGTTGCTGTTCGACATCTATCACGTCCAGATCATGCACGGGGACTTGATCCGCAACATCCAACAATATGCACCCTGGATTGGCCACTACCACACAGCGGGCAATCCAGGACGCGGCGAACTGGATGATCGCCAAGAGATCAATTATCCGCCGATCATTCGAGCGATCCGGCAAAGCGGTTACGACGGATACGTGGCTCAGGAGTTCATTCCCACCAGCGACGATCCAATCGCGTCGCTGCGAGAGGCCGTGACTCTCTGCGACGTCTAGGGCTAGCCCGCTAGACGGCTCATCGTGCCGGTTTCTTCGGCCAGCAGGTAGTAGAACGCGACGCGACACTTCGCGGTGTCCCC
>JBCCUO010000261.1:0-5938 GCA_039196805.1 Planctomycetota bacterium
ATTGGAAGGGTTCCGATTGCAGATGCGATTTCGTCGCGTGATCTGACTCGCTGGCTAAGCCCTGTGGTGCAGTCGCTAGATCCTCTGGCACACTCGCTGGGTCTTCCGGATCAGTCGCTGATTCCTCCGGTGCAGTGGCTGATTTCTCGAGTGCGGTCTCCTCCTCGGACCTGGACGGTGCCCAGACATCCGCTTCGGTCACGTGGTAGGTCGGCCAGCCGTCTTCGGCCGTTGATTCGTCTGATTCCGTTTCCGCAACCGGGCCGGTGGCGATGTCGGGCCCGTCAACGGGTTCATCGTTGCTGGTGTCTGCGGTCGCGGTGTCCAGAGCCAACGACTCCCGAGTCGAAAGACCCAGCGTGTCATTGGCGTTGCCCCACGAAGTGGAGTCGGCGGCGGTATCGTCTCGCTGGACATCGAACGACTCGACCGACGCTTCAGGGTCGTTCGCTGACTCTTGACCCACCGTTGATTCGGGACCAAAAGCTGTGTCGGACCATCCGGAGGTGGAGACGGACTCTGTTTCAGGGTCCTCGGTTGAGTCCGCGTCGGATTCCAGGCCCCACACCGGAGGGGCCAACTCAGCTGGGCCGGTTTCGGACGTCCCGGCATCATCAAGCCGCTGGAGCGTTTGCTCGT
The DNA here is from genome assembly GCA_039196805.1 of Planctomycetota bacterium. Taxonomy (GTDB): domain Bacteria; phylum Planctomycetota; class Planctomycetia; order Pirellulales; family Pirellulaceae; genus JBCCUO01. Next base: position 640 of record JBCCUO010000261.1, read on the forward strand.
ACTGCTGAGTCAACTCTGCGATTTGATCATTGGCCGCCTTGAGTTCTTGGCGAAGTTGTTCCCATGCCTCGGCGGTGGGTCGTGTTCGCAGCTCATCGCTGGACTGGTCGCGGTCGCGAATCGCTTGATGCAGTTGTTCGACGGCGCGGTCACTATCCTCGATCGCCCTGGCTCGCTCTTCGATCGCCTGCGCCAACGCTTGGTCGGATGCGTCTCGTTCGGCCAACAAACGTTTCTCGGCATCGACGGCGTGGTCTCGATCCTCGCAGGCTTCTTGAAGCTTGACTTCCGCATCATCGCATTGCCGTTGAGCGTGGTCGCGTTGTTGCTTGATCTCGTCACGCTGTTGTTGCGCTTCATCACGCTGTTCTTGGGCCTCAGCCAGCTTCTCGATCAACTCTTCGTTGGACTGTCGCAGCTGAGTCAATTCGCCGTTGGCAGCGACGAGCTGAATCGACATCGTTTCCACGCTGCTGCGCAGCTGGTCCGCTTCGACCAACCAACTGCTGCGATCGGATTCCGATCGATTTTGCGAATCGGCCGCCATTCGTTCCAGATCACGGACCTGCTCGCAGGCTCGTTCGTAACCTTCACGAAGCCGCGACGCCTCTTCGCCGGCTTCTTGGACGTTTTCCTGCAGCTCGATGACTTGTTTTCGAAGAGTTTCCGCGTCCAGCTCCGACGCAACGTACCGTTCTCGCTCCGCTGACAGATTCTGTTCCGCCTGTTGTAGCAGCTGAGATAGCTCGTCGATTTGGTCTTCAATCTCGTGCCTGGCCGCCTCGCTGCGGGCGTGGCGGTCGATCGCCTCGTCCCGTTCGTGATTGGCCACGTCACGCTGCGCGATCGCCTGATCTCGAGCATGTTCGAGGTCATCGCACGTTTTTTGGAACTCGGTTGTCCGCTCCTGCTCGCGGCGTTCAATCGTTGTTTGCTGTGAAGTCAACGCCTCCAACTGCTCATTCAGTGACGTGAACTGCTCACGCATCCGCTGCACCGCTTCGGTTGCCGACGCGGCCTGTTGCTGCGACTGGTGAAGCTGCGCGGACGCTTCGTCAACCCGCTGCTGGTATTCAGCTTCTGACTGCTTGAATTCAGCTTCTCGGCGTTCAAAGTCGCGTTGCTGATCACGACTCTCTTCGCGAATCAATTCCAGCTCGTGCTGCTTGTCCGCATACTCGGCTTGGATTTGTAGTGCCGCCGACTCTTGGGACTTCAGTTGCTTCTCACGCTGTCTCAGTTTCTCCGCCTGACTCCATAGTTCGGATTCGCGATTTCGCAGGGATGCTTCTCGCTGGTCGCATCGCGCGTGACGACGATCACAATCCGCTTGGCGGGCCCGCCACTGCTCAACTTCGTTTCTAAGACGCTGACGCCAAAGGGATTCTTCGTCACCCGGTCCAGGAGCGGTTTGGTCCAGAACCGAACCGGCTTCGCCAAACGCTGTCGGCAAGTCGCTCTGGATGCCCTTCGGTTGGGCAAAGGCGTGAGCAGGCGGGAGCTGCTGATCGGCAATCGCGCGTTGAAAGCCGGCATGGGCATCGTCGTCCGCGATCGAGACTCCGATCAATTCGAAACGATAGGCGCCCATCCGCATGACGTCGCCCAACTCCAACGTCGCCTCAGCCAGACGCTGGCCATTGATCTCGAGCGGAACGGAGTATGCGCGCACCAGGATGCGATGCAAGTCGCGAATCAGGACGGCGTGCATCGGCCGCAGCGCTGGATCGCTGAGCCGGATCGAGCATCCCTCGCCACTGCCGAAGGTATAGCGGTGACCACTGAGTCGAAGTCGTCGCACCGGTGAGCCGCTGCGCATGACGCGGAACTCGACGGCATCCGTCTCGGGTGGCAGCGGCTGGTGAGGGACGCTGGAGTCGGACTCAGGCTGCGAAGTCGTCTGCCGCTCCGCCGCCAAGTCATGAGTGACCGCTGCGACGTCGGCCGCGATCGCTGACAGGTTTTCCGTTACGGCATGCGCTGGATCCGGAGAGTTCCGAGACTGCGGATCGATCGCTGATTCGGCTGGTCCCGTGGTCGAGTCCGTTGTTCCTGGATGATCATTGCTCACGTTCACATTCCCTTCACCGGCCCGACGCGGCTGCGTCTCGGTCTGGTTCTTGATGCAGCGGGGGCCCAATCGGCGCGCGACACCCCCAAGCTCTTTTCGGGAACAGGGGCGGGACAGGGTGAGTCAAACTGCGCCAGTTATCCGGATTGCAGCTGTTTCAAGCCTTGGCGGCTAATGACAAGATCGCTGCGACGGGTACAAAGCCACCACTTTGGGGGAATGTGGCCACCGAGTGACGCGCCCGAAACGGGACTTTTTCCAGCCGGTCCCTAATATGTCAGCAGACAGCTCCGTTCTGCTGTCAAGCAGCTGTCAAATTCTGACGGCTGCGTATCATGAAACAGCGTCGAGAGGCCAGGCGTCTGTTCATTTGACCACTCCGCCTTTGCGGGATCCAACCCAGAGGGACACATCATGTCGCGTGAAGATTCTCTGACCAAGCTTCGTCAGGTGCTGGTTCGTCGTCGCGACGCATTGCGAAAGGCGCTCGACGGTGACCTCAGTCTACTCCAGGAACTCCACCAGCAGCCAACCGGCGACCCGCTTGATGCCGCCGCGGACACGGTCCAAGACGAACTGAACAGCCAACTGCTGGAAGTCGAAAGCCGGGAACTGGCCGAGATCGATGAGGCGATCCAACGGATGGAATCGGGTGACTACGGTGACTGTGGCGGTTGTGGCAGGCCGATCCCCATCAGTCGTCTTCGCGCGATTCCCTACGCCACGGATTGCATCGAGTGTCGTCGCAAGGCGGAGTCCACCAGCGGTCTCGCTGCCCGCTGGAACCAGATCTACGACAACACGACGGACGCCGTCTAGGTTCGCGGCGGATGTGATTGGCGTAGCGGAGCTCGCCGAGGTTCAGCGTTCCGAGGTCGCGCTTCAATCATACGCGCGGCCATCGCTACGGTTTGGTTCGCTCAGACATCTCATCAACGTGCAGCGGAACTCGCCGAGAGTTTCGGCCTTCTGAGGTCGCCCGTCGAAAGCCTGCGCGGCTTCCGTTACGGGTTTGGTGCGGCGAGACATTGCATCGAACGGGCGGAGAGTCTTGGGTGTTTCACGGCGGTACCTGACCAACTTTCTTTGCCCGGTCCCAGCGGTCCTGCTTGGTTTGCCTGGCGTGCCGATTGTGCCTTCTGGTCGGCTCAGGGATGGTCGCCTGGGCGGTCGAAAAGCTGGCCTAGTCAACTGGACGATGCCTAGAATCGTCCCGGTGCGGCCACTACCCCGATTTGCCGTTGTCCGGACCAGAACCGACGCCTTCGTCCCTTCGCTCCCATTCGACGGATCCGCCGCACGATGCCCCTTCCCCTTCAACGCCACTCATCCCTGTTCGTCGTCCTGGTTGCGACAGCCTTCGCCGGGATGACCGAGGCGCAGGGTCAAGTGGTTGCACCGGCGCCCACGCCCTATGGTTCGTTGCCACCTTCGGTAACCGCCGGCAAACCGTCACTCGACGGCGCCGCGTCTCCGTTGGCTCCCGCCGCCGCCTCGCGCTCGATCGCACCCGACGTCACTCAGCCCGCTGTCCGCGATGCGGTACTGGGCAACCAGCAGGCGATGCGAGACCGATTGTTCGACGAGCTGGCGGATGAGTTCGCTGCGTTTGACCGACTGGGCAATCTGGTTCGTCGCGTCTCACAACTGGTCAAACCGAGCGTGATCCACATTGAAGCTCACAAGACCGAAAAGAAAGGGGGACGCAGCGAGTCTTATGACGAGGCTGGCAGTGGTGTCGTGATCTCGGCGTCCGATTCCGCTTGGGTCATGACCAACCGCCACGTGATCAACGGTGCTCGACCCGACGAGATCTTGCTTCGAACGCACGACGGACAAACGTTTTCGCCCAAACGCGTGATCTCCGACACCAGCACCGATGTCGCCGTGATGCAAGTCGAAGCCGTGTCCTTGCTGCCGGCGCGGTTGGGTAACAGCAATCGCGTCGAGATTGGCGATTTCGTCGTGGCGATCGGCAGCCCGTTCGGTTTAGCTCACTCGGTCACGTTTGGCATCCTCAGCGCCAAAGGACGACGTGACCTTTCATTGGGAACCCAGAGAATCGACTTGCAGGACTTCTTTCAAACGGACGCGGCGATCAATCCGGGGAATAGCGGCGGTCCCTTGATCAACCTGCGCGGCGAAGTCATTGCGCTGAACACTGCGATTGCCAGCAGCAGTGGCGGTAGCGAAGGCATCGGGTTTGCCATTCCCATCAACATGGCCTTGGAAGTCGCCGACCAGTTGATTCGCTATGGCGAACTTCGCCGCGCCTACCTGGGTGTCACGCTGGATCCCGACTTTTCTGCGGGGCGTTTCGCGGCTGGCAATCCCGTCAGGAATCGGCCCCTCTTGGGAGGCGCCCTGGTCAAAAACGTGCGATCCAACTCACCAGCGGCCGTTGCTAACTTGCAGCGTGGCGACGTGATTGTCGAGTTTGCCGGTAAGCCGGTCGAGAATGATGATCACCTGGTTGCCCAGGTCGGTCTGACACCGACAGGAAAGCCGATCGAAATGATCATCTACCGAGATGGAAAGCGGTATCGCACGGAAGTGGTCCTGACCCAAATTCAATAGAAGCAAGCCGCCTGCGATCGGAATCGCAAGCGGCTTGTTGTATTCAGATGGTTTTTTTTCGATATTCCGTCCGCCCTCCGTGCCCGGTTATCGACGGGCGGAGTAAGCCACGGGGCCTCGGTACTCGGGATAGGCCACCAGTTGAGTCGGCTGTCCATTACGGACGTTGATCACGGTCAGTTGCAACTGTCCACCACTGCTGCCCAGGACGCGGAGCAAGTCACGCTTGCAGCTGATCGGCTGGTAGTTGCCAGAAACCAGAATGTCGCCCGGCTCCAGGCCGATGCGGGCGGCAGGCGATCCCGGGACGACCTGGTTGACTCGCAACCCGTATCGTTGGGGCGATGGTTGATTCGGGGGAGCAATGAACGTGCTGACCCGACTGGCCGTGGCAGCAAGTGGTCCGATCGGCTGTCCGGTGTTGGGCAGCCAGACTTTGCTGGTGTAGACGCCCAAGAAGTAGCTGGCCTGGGCGGGAGGGGGGACCACACCGGGTGTCGGTGCAATCCGCACTTGAGACTGCTGTGCGGAGGCGGTGGTGGCAGTCATCAAGCAAGCGAGAGCAACGGTGCAGGCGGCGAGCATCTTCATCGGTCTTTCCCTGTTCTGAAACTTTTGGTGAGGTTTGTCGTGCGTTCGCGGTCATCTCCG
>JBCCUO010000262.1:0-5917 GCA_039196805.1 Planctomycetota bacterium
CAGCGGCAACGGCGGAGGCCAGTCAGCACCCCGAGTTCAACCGCCTCTCTTTCCAGTTTCGCCAGGGCCTTCAGGCTGGCAACGTAGCGGCAGCCAATCACGCCTTTGAAAAGCTGACCGAGCGAAAGATTGACGTCGGGCTCTCCAACAAATCGTTATTGCAGTACGTCGCCCTTCTGGGCCAACAGAAACTGTGGGCTCTGGCGGTCAGACCACTCAGAATCGTCGGCGTGCGAGACGGCGATGAAGGCCAAGAAGCCTTGCTGAGGCTCGCTCAGGTGCAGCTCAAGGTTCTCAAACGACCTGGTGAGGCCGCCAAAACGCTTTCTCGGGTACGGATCAGCGGCGAAGAGCCGACCGAACCTGAGCAAATTCGAATCAAAAAGCGGGACGCGATCTTGCGGCAAGTGCGGGAAATGGAAACCCCCACGAGGTAGCGGAGTCCGAGGAGGCTTCCGACGGGCAACCTAACGGGACTGAAACTCTACGCGAGTTCCGCGACAGTTTTGGTTCAGCCCGACCACTCCTATTTATTCTCGGCGATCTCGAACGGGATGCTGGACTGGCCGTACTTCTGCCCTTCGACGTCTTCCATCGTCAACTCCAGGCGATACGTTCCTGGTGCCAACTGTCGTGGCAAGTACATCTGATAGGCGATGAAGTAGTCGCGAAGGAAGTTACGTGACGTCTGCTTGTCAGCGGGCAATTGCTGACTGAACTGCTTTTGATCGTTCCCGTCGTAGACGGCGTAGCTGCCTTGCAAATGCGTTTGGAATCCTTCGCTCGTTTTCTTCACGGCAAAATTCTCGATCTCGCAGTACAAGATGACCTGCTGGCCCGGATCGAATCGATTGCCGACAAACTCCTCGATCTGTCCGTAGGACTCGATTGCTGTGCAAAACGCAAGCGAACGAACTTCCAACGAGTCGGTGGAGGCGGCCAAATATTGAGTCGCGCTGCGCAGGTTATCTAAGGCGCTGGCGAACCGCCGACTGGGAACGGGGTGACCTTCGGGATCAACCACCCTCCATAGACTCATCAGTTGATTACGTAAGTACTCCTGTTCGTCAGAACTCAGGCCATCGATCTCGCGGACAGCGTCATCGACGTCTCCCGAAAGCACCATCAAGTGCCGGACCATGATCTCGCGTCGATGCCGGTTGGCATCGCTCTCACCAGCGATTGGCTGCTTCAGTCGCTGCATCAACAGATCAAACAGAGCCTGGTCGCTCAGTAATGCGGCACCAACTTGCGCGACCGCCGATTCGACTTTCCCGACGTCTGCGCGTGCAACCATCATGTCGTGGTTCGCATCACGTTGAGCGGACGCGGGACGCACATGTGAACCGCCCGGGGGTGGCTGGACCCCGGCTCGTACGACGTCCTTCCGAGCGATCGGTTGATTCGGCTCAGTGGGTGCGACCGCCACCTCTGGTGAAACGGTCGGCTCCGGTGGCATCTTCTCGCCTTGCCCGCCGCTGGGGGCGGTCGGCACGGATCGCTCAGTCGTCGCGTTCGGCTTTGAGCTGCCCAACGGAGTGGGCCTCGGGCCTCCAACGGTTGGAGGCTGATTGTCAAGCAACGTTTCGCCTGCCAGTGTCTGCAGATACGTGGAGTCCATGGCTGTTGGTTGGCTAGACGGCTGAGCGTTCATGCTGACCAGAGCCAGCATCTGGCGAATCGCTTGGTCGCGGACCTCCGGTGGACTGTCCTTCAACGCGTCCAGGATCTTCTCTGGACTCATGTTCAATTGTTTTGCGGCTTGGCGAGCGATCTGCTCGGTGAGCTTGCTGTCTTGGGTCAGGGCAGGCGACGGGCCTGAGTCGGCTGGCGGCAGTGAGACGCGCTGTCGCGACGAATCGAACGATGATCGGTCTTCCGAGGCCGGTTGTGACGCACTTGGTGGCGTCGTCGTTGCTGGCTTGGCCACGCTAGCGGTACTGGCGACGGCGGCTTGGGTACTCGCGGTCACTGCGGTCGTGCTGGGGCTTTTCGGCGCGGAAGCCTGCTGGCGACGTGACGACAGGCTCATCGTGACCGGCTGAGACGCTGCGTCGGCCGGCTGCTGTGCCGATGTCTTGGCGATCGACTCGTCAGCTGACGAATCACGACCTCCGAGCGTTGACTCCAGGTTGGCGAGTGTGGCGACCGAATCGGTGAGGGACCGTTGTGATCGTGTAGGCTCCTTGGGGGAAGGAGACTTGTCCGGCATGACCGAGCCGCGCGTCGGCTCGGCCGTTGCTAGACGTTGCGGCGGAGCGTCGATGTCTTCCAGACCCGGTGAGGGGCGTGTGGAGACCTGGACCGTCTGTTCAACGCCTCGCGTGCTGCGACACCCAAGCATCGCAGCAACCACCAGAATCGCTGCCAATGAGAGTCGCTGATGAAGACCTGCGTGCATCCTTGCCTCGCGGTGTCGCAAAATCGGTAGGGAGCCAACGACGCGGTCCGTCGACCGCTCGCCCGCCTGACTTGAGAAATTCTTGGTGGAACCGTACGAAAAATCGCGTCGACAAGACAAGGCCAAACAATGGCCCGCAAATCACGAGTGAAACCGGGGTGTATCGACGGCGAACGCCTCGACTTCGAAGGGATTCTCCAGATAACCGTCACGGCCACGGGCGTAGAGAACCGCCGAACAGGCCAGGTAGGCGGGGATCATCATCGGACCCCATCGTTCATACTGGCGCACATGAACGTGTTCGTGCTTCCGCGTGACCTGGAGCGCGGAAGCCGTTTGGCCGAAGACAACGTGACCGATCGTCATCGCTCTTGCCGGATTGGGCAATCGGCCCAGGGCCCCGGCGATCCGGGGGCCATGAATCTCGATCACCCCCTGGACGACACGAAATCGTCCTCCCAAGATCAATCCAACCGTGATCGCGACCAGCGTGTTGGGGGATGCCCACAGAATGGCGGTCGCGCGAACCAAGCGTCGCATGCCCTGATCATAGTCGACGGCTGCGACAGCAGGGTCATATCACGAATGGTAGTTGTTCACTCGTCGTCGAAGCCTTCTTCGTGGTCGGAATCGACCTCGACTTCGTCGTCAAATTCATCGCCCTCGTCGAACTGAAGCGATTCTCGTTGCTCCGGTGTGAGCTGCACGTAGCCAAGAGCTCGGATCACTTCCAGCACTTCGCTGCACGTCGGAAACATGCGACCTGACTGGTGCTTGTAGTCGTCCATGGCCCGCATGAACTCGATCTCGGGATCGCTGTAGTCACGCTCACATGTGGTCGGGTCGATGTGACGTCGACGTTGCTTTTTGCGACGAGGACTGGCAGCCGTCGCTTGATCAAGGGCATCGGCATCCCCCGAACGTCGCTCGTTCCGGCGCCGGTCCATCGTGACCAGGTCGGATTCAAGCGTTTCAGTGACATTGTCAGAAACAGTCATCAATGGAATTCCCCGCGTGGCTTGGCTGAAGCTTTGGCAATACCGACCAGAAAAGCAATTCCAAGTGTGACTGGTTCGGAACGCATTGGTCGGCCGTAAAGTATCTACCACGTCGCTTACAGACTTCTTGCCGACGGCGGGAACTTTGCGGGCGAGAGAAACCTTGTGGGCACCAATTCGTACAGCTTTGACGGCTGTGACGGTCAATCAATCTTGAACGCTGTTCGATGTCGCCAACCGTCTACGCATCAATCGCGTCGCGAAGCTCGCGAACGAATGAGGCGACCTGATCGACTCGGTCGTCCGCGAATTCGTGGACACGGCGGACGATAGCCGATCCCACAATTAAACCGTCGGCAACCGGCGCCAGCGTGGCAGCGGTCTCTGGACTGCTGATCCCAAATCCAATGCAAATCGGCAACTCGGTCTGTTCACGCAGCCAGCTGACTTGGTCAACCAAGTCGGGCGGAAGCTGTGACCGTTCGCCGGTGATGCCGGTCACCGAGACATAGTACAGAAAGCCCGTCGACGATTCGGCGATCCGTATCTGCCGCTCCTTGGGCGTCGTCGGCGTGACCAATTGGATCAGGTTGAAATCGGCCGCGTGGCAAATCCGACTTAGCTCATCAGCCTCTTCGACCAACAGGTCCGGTACGATCGCTCCGGCGTAACCAGCTGCCTTCGCCTTCTGCACGTACTCCGCCAAGCCGACGCGATTGATGATCGAATAGCTGACCATCGTCACGCGGGGTGTTGGTGTATCGGCCTTCAACTGATCCCCTAAGTCAAAGACTTGCTGCAACCGGAAGCCGGCGTCGAGCGCCCGCTGATACGAAGCTTGGATGACAGGACCGTCGGCAATGGGATCGCTGTAAGGAACACCGACCTCGAACAGATCGGCTCCGACGTCGGGAAGACGTTCCAGCAGTTTTCGAGTCGTCTCGATATCGGGGTCGCCGGCGGTCAAGAAAGGCATCAGGGCTTTGCGACCAGACTGCTTCAGCTGAGCAAAGAGATCATCAATGGACGACATGGCTGGGAAGTGCCCTGGTTTGCGAATCAAGAGGAGGGGACGCGCCGCAATTGACTTTCCATTGCGGTGGCAATCATCAGGAGTTGAAAAAGCTGCCCCAAAACATACGTGTCGATCGTCGGGAGATGAAGGTTGCTAACTCCCATCCCCTGGAGACGATGCTGGACCTGAAACGCCCGAATCGCTTCGCCGCGACGATCATCAAGAGATAGGGAGGTTCTACCGTCGGGGTCATCCGGCACCGAGTCACTAATTTTGACCGGGTCAGCCCGGCAATGATCAACCAGCCACTGCACACAAGGTGATCCAGCGCTCGCTACTTCCGGACCGCCACGGGGCACGCGAATCAGTTCCACGCCCAGTACGTCGCTCAGCAAATTGCCGTACCACTGCCCCACTTGATCGAGCGATGGCTCCCAGAGCATCAGCCGTCGATGACAATTGTGGTGCCGGGTCTGCAGATGCTGAACGGCGGCCCACTGAAGAGGAAGGTTCTCCGGAAACTCAGCTGATTCGAACTGCTGGTTAATGGCGACGGCACCTTCCAGCAGCTTCATGCAATCCAAGCCCAAAAACGCCGCGTGCAACAGACTGGAACAAGAGAGCACGGATTGAGCAATCGGCCAATCGACCGGGAACGTGAAACGAACGTCGCGTGCCAACCCCTCCGCGGCCCCATCAATGGAAAGGCATTCACCATGGATCGACAGGTTCAATCGTGGCAACCAGGAATCCGCCTGATCCCCAAGACTGGCACTTAGCGCTTCGAGCAACGCGATCGTCTGAAGCTTGCCAGCTGCGTCGTTGGCATCATCCAGCCAGACCACTGCCCACCGGTGGACCGCGTCGCTGGGTCCAATGCCGCCGATCGCCAAGCGACTCAACAACGACTGAATGCCATCGTTGTCGAACGGAGCCGAAGCGAAGTACATCCGCGGTTTGCTTCCGCGTTGCCCACGTGGCAGCTCGTTGTGGTGCGGATCACAGCAGGCCGCCATCAACGCTTGACTGCCCAACAGCCGCTGTTCTGATCCGACAACGACCACGGCGTCGATGTGATCGTGCAGCCCATTGGCGGCGGTAAAGATCTTTCCCAACAACGAGTCTCGTCGCTTTGACTCGTAGTCAGCCAGCTGTCGTGGGGGCAGCGAATAGAACCCGCCACCACCCGTTTCCGCGGCCGAGTCGGCGGTTTGGAAGCCAGTGGTTTCCAAGAACCGCGTCCTGGCCTGTTCCAGCATCGGCCGCAGGTCACTGATCTGCCGCGATGTGATTCCCAGCTCGGGATCGATCGAGCCGGAGGCATCGAATCGCAGCGGTTTCATCTGGGCCGTCTAGACAATGCACTGCCGAACAGCGTCGCGCAATCCCGCAACTGGGTCGGCCTTCGGGATGAATTCGTGAGCAAAGTAGCCCTCGAATCCGGTGTCCGCAATCGCACGTGCGATCGGCGGGTAAAGCAGCTCTTGCTGATCATCTAGTTCG
>JBCCUO010000263.1:0-5880 GCA_039196805.1 Planctomycetota bacterium
CGGTCCAGGCGACCTGGGTGCGGAGTTCACGTAGACGCTCGTTGGCCTGACGGTACCGCTCCGCTTTGCTCGCCTGACTCTTCAGGCTTCGCAGTCGTGTCGCGACTTCGTCGACGATGTCCCCCAACCGCGTCAAGTTGGACTTCACTCGGGCCAGGCGTCGTTCCGCTTCGACCTTCTTGGCTTTGAAGCGGCTGATTCCCGCCGCCTCCTCGAAGATAGCGCGGCGATCCTTGGCGTTGGCCTGCAGCATGCGATCGACTTTGCCCTGCTCGATCAGGCTGTAGGCGTCGATTCCAATGCCCGTTCCGCGAATCAGGTTGCGAACGTCCTTCAAACGCACGGCCTGATGATTGATCAGGTACTCGCCCTCACCGCTACGATAGACTCGGCGAGTGACATGGACTTCAGGAGCGTCGACCGGCAACTCTCCGCTCGCATTGTCGAAAATGATCGTCGCCTCCGCCGCGCCGGCAGCGGAGCGCGTCTGTGATCCCTTGAAGATCACATCCGACATGTCTTTGCCGCGAAGGCTTTTAGCGCTCTGGGAGCCCAAGACCCACTTGATCGCGTCGACGATATTGGATTTCCCCGATCCGTTGGGACCAACCACCACGGTGATTCCGTCGGGGAAGTCGAACCGGGTGCGATCGGCAAAGCTCTTAAATCCGGCCAGCTCGAGTGCTTTCAGCATGCGGAAGAGTTCGCCAGCGGATGAATCGGAGAGGTGGCCGAAAGGGGCTGCGCCCGGGGGGTGGGATGGACGGCCATGGACTAGTTCAAGCCTAAATAAAAGCGGTGCATGGGCCTAGGTCTTTTCACCCGCCAAGCCCGCGATCCCTGCTAAACGGTGCGGTTTATGCTGGCCAGAGTCCGGTGATCCGGCCACTTGTCGCAAACCTCGTGCTTTCGATGACGGTTGGGGCACACACCACGGCGGACGCGGCGATCGCCTAGGAGCGATCCGAAGAGGCGCGAAGACAATGAAATCCGGGGATTTCTGCGGTTTGGGCGGTCGGATTTGCGGGTCGAACCGTTACGTGATTCCTGGTCGTTGGTTAGCATGGGCGGCGAACAAATCTTTTCTGGAATCAGCGATGCGACCAGCTTCACGCACCGCCCGTTCTCACCACCGATGCCTCTGTAGATTGACCATGCAGAAATTCTCGCGGAATGCCGTTTGGCGATGGTTCTTCATTCTGGCCCTGGCGACCCTTGGATGCGTCATGGAGACGCCTGTTTCCGCGGCGGAGTTGCCCGCGACCCCGATACGCCCCGGGGTGAAGCCCAGAAACGTGGTCTTCATCCTGACGGACGACCATCGATACGATGCGATGGGGTTTGCCGGCCACCCGTTTCTTCAAACGCCACATTTAGACTCGATCGCCGGCAACGGCGTCCACCTCAAGAATGCGTTCGTGACGACGTCGCTCTGTTCACCCAGTCGGGCATCGATTTTGACCGGGCTTTACACGCACAAACATCGTGTGATCGACAACAATCGGATGGTGCCTGAAGGGACACTCTTTTTCCCGCAGTACCTTCAGCGAGCCGGATACAACACGGCCTTTGTCGGCAAGTGGCACATGGGCGGCCACCATGACGATCCACGCCCCGGCTTTGACCACTGGATCAGCTTCCGAGGACAGGGCAACTACCTTCCGCCGAATCCCGACTACACGCTGAACGTGAACGGCCAGCGCGTCAAGCAGAAGGGTTACATCACCGACGAACTGACTGACTATGCGGTGGACTGGCTGGAGTCACAGAAGGACAGCGACGAGCCGTTCTTTCTGTACCTCTCGCACAAGGCCGTCCACGCCAACTTCACTCCGGCGAAGCGGCATGAAGGACGCTACGCCGACGCGGATCTTAGTTTCCTGCCCCAGGGAAAAGAGATCACCGCCGCCAAGAACGCTCCACGTTGGGTTCGGGATCAGCGAAACAGCTGGCACGGAATCGACTTTTCTTACCACAGCGACAAGGGACTTGATTATCTCTATCGGAGGTACTGTGAATCGGTTCTTGCGGTCGACGACAGCGTCGGACGCGTTCTAACCCAGCTGAAAAAGATGGGCGTCCACGACGATACGTTGATCGTCTACATGGGCGACAACGGGTTCATGTGGGGAGAACATGGGCTGATCGACAAGCGCGTTTCGTACGAAGAGTCGATTCGGGTTCCCATGATCATGCAGTGTCCGGACTTGTTTGAAGGTGGCCAGGTCCTGGAGAACGTGATCGGAAACATCGACGTTGGGCCAACCATCTTGCACGCCGCCGGACTGAAAGCCCCCGAGTACATGGATGGGCAATCCTTCTTAAATCTGCCCAATGATCCAAAAGCAGCGTGGCGCGACTACTTTCTTTACGTCTACTACTGGGAAAAGAACTTCCCGCAATCTCCGACCCAGTTCGCCTTGCGTGGCGACCGCTTCAAGTTCATTACGTATTATGGTCTCTGGGATGCCGACGAACTGTACGATCTGACCACGGACCCAGGTGAGACGCGGAATCTTATCTTCGATCCGGCCTACGAATCGATCGCCAAAGAGATGGAAGGCCGACTCTACAAGATGTTGAGCGAGAAGGGTGGAATGGACATTCCGATGAATCAACCCAGTGGTCGGTCTCAAAACAAACGCTGGGATGATCGAGGCGGCAACGTTTCGAGCGACTTCCCCGCAGCGTTGGTTGTTGACGAGCCGGTCAATCGCAACGCCAAATAGCGCACGCCTTCTCTTTCAGAGTCCTTTTCAGCGAACGGTCCATGATCAAAGTTTCCTGTCCGCATTGCGGGGAACCCTTCCTGATCCCAACGGCGAAGATTCCTGCGGACGTGCAGCCTTCGTGTCCGTGGTGTCGCGATTCGATTTCTCACCAAGAAATCGCCTCGATGGTCCCACCGATGATCGTTTTGACGGGGGCCGATGGGGACGAAGTCGCGGCGGACGACTTGGAGCCTGCGGCAGTGGTTGCCGGGTACGGTGATGATGACGAGGAAGACGAGGAGTCAGAGTCTCTGCCCCAGCCGGAGTCGGTTTCTGTTGCCGATCCACTGGCAGGTGGCGTCATGCTGCTGGATCCGGCCGCCGACTCGGCCGAAATCGCAGCCGAGTTCAATCTGACCGATCGCGCGGCCAGACACCCCGAAGCAGTCAAGTCACTTGAAAACGTGCAGGTCAGTCCGGTGCGCCGCAAGAAGTCGACACCGGTTGGAAAGCTGATCGGCATCGTACTGGGACCGATCGTGGCGTTGCCACTTGCCGGCGGGATCCTGCTGTTCCTTGGCAAGGCACCCGACCTGGGGTTCTTTCCGTTCGATGGCAGTTTCAACTCAGCCAAATCGCCCACGTCCGCCGCACAGTTACCAGACGATCCTCCTCGCCAGCGTGACCGTCCTCAGTCGCCGCCCGATCATTCGCAGTCGCTGAATCAATCCAGCGAATCGGATGCATTCATGGAGGACGCATCGACGGCCGACGGATCGGAGCCGAATCAACCAACTTCGTCCACGCCACAGACGTCGATCGTCGATCCACAGGCGGACGCCCAGGACAACGGGGCCGATGCTAGCGAGCAGGATGAATACGTTGTTGCCGCTGAAACGCCTACTCCCGATCCTTCGGTCGGCGAGACGCCTTCGCCTGGTGAAGTCGTCAAAGACGCTACGAACTCGGATTCACCGCCGCTCGAGGCCCCGGATGCTAGTTCGGTCGTTGCACCTGAGTCCAGCGTCGACGATGTCGCATCCTCCGCACTTGAGGATGACGACGTCGACGATTTGATGGCCGCTGGGCCTGCCGTCGGCGAGCCGCAAATGGCGACTCATGAGGGTGTCCCGACTGAGTCCGCGGTGCTCGAGATTCCGCCAAGCGATTCGGTGGTCTCCCAGGCGACGCAGGACGCTGGCAGCCCCGCGATTGCTGTGCCACCGACCGCCCCCGCGGTCGACAGCACGGATGGCACCGAGCCGAGCACGATTGCCGAAGCGAACACACCAGCTACTGCTGAGATACCCGATACTGCACCCGAGACACCGCGGACGTACGCGGCTCGTCGAGTGGCTTCAAGTGAAGAGCTTCAAAAGGCGGGCCAAGCCGCATTGAATTACTTGGGAAAGATGCGTGATTTGCCGGTCACGTCACCTCGCTACAAGCAGGGTTTGGCATACACGTACAAGCGAATTTCGGTATTCGCCGACCTAGTCGATCAGGACTCCGGTGCGATTGCCGACGAGGTATTGACGGCGGTGGTCGACTCCGGTTTGGCCTCCAAGTTTGCTCAGGCCGCCCCCATTTGGTTGCGTAGCCCCAAGCAACGCGTCGAAGGAAACGAGCCGATCGACGGGATCCTGGTGATCGGCAGACTGAACGATTCCGGCAACGGTTCACGACTCCAATTTAGTGACTCGGAAGAATCCGCGCCCCTGAAGATCCAAGATGACGCCCAACTGGAACGCGGTCAGCAAGTGATTGGTTTTGGGCGAATCACCGAGGGCGACTCCGAGCCCACGATCGAGCTGATGATCGGCCGCTCATTGGATTGAGATTCGGGAGAGTTCTTGATGACGCAGCCGCCCCAAGATGACGGCCAGTCAAATTCACCATCAACTGACCGCCAGTCACTCGCGGTGCCACCTGTCGTGGCCGACCTAGATGCGGAATCGAGTCCAGGGCAGACCGAACTAGGCTCCGGAAGTCTGATCGGGATGTTGACCTATGGCCTGAGCTTACCGGAACGGACGGCGAGGACAGCATCGGCGATCGTGGGCGGCTTGGTCAACGAGTCGGCCGCCCGATTGATTCCGGCAAGCTTTCGAAGCTCGCGAAGTTACTCAACATTCGTCCAGCAAGCACTCGACATGATGGTCCACGACATTGGTGGCGTTCACCGATCGGATGCTCTGCCTGAGTCGGGCGACGAGCAAGCAAGTCAAGCAGCAATGAGTCAAGAGACGCTGTTGGCTCGAAAGACGGTTGGCGGCCTGCTGGATGTCGCCGGAGCGGCAACGCTACACCTATCTCCGATGACCGTGTTGGCTGTGTTCAATGATCTGGCCTATGGTTCCAGCCACTACTTGAAGCTACTTAGTGAGGAACTGAAACGGGAGGGGATCATTGATCAGGAGAGCAGCATTGATCGGGTTTCTGACTTAGTCGATGCCCTGGGAAAGACTAGCGGGACGGCGGCGGAAGCCTTCGATACGCCGCCGATCAGTTTGGAGGGTCTCAACAGCACGATCAGCCAACTGACCAGCGAGTTGGCAACGGTGGATCCACGGAACCTGATTCCCCAGAGCGAGATCACTCGCATGTGGCAAGAGATGGAGGGTGCGGCGACGAAAGCGGACGTTGGACTCTGGGACATCAGCACGACGATGACGATGTTCGCGATGAACCGCATCACACTGACGTCCCGAGGAGCACTATCCACGATCAACGTTGCCGGCAACCTCTTCGACCAGCACATCGTCCAGCACTACTCGGACGCGCTAACGGAGATTGGCACGAACGGTCTGTATGAAACGCTATCGGTCGCCTCCGCTCCCTACTTCGAAGCCGTCTGGCACAACTTCGATGACGGTCGAGAGACATGGACCGAGGACCTGATCAACGGCAAGCTGATCGGCCAAGCATGGACCAGCGTCCGCGGTTGGTGGAGCTGACCTTCACCTTGAAACGCGCACATCACTCCGGACCTATGGAGTGCGATGGCTCGCCATCGCTATGGATCGCTTGTCGATGAGCGGACGGCGTGACGTACGGTGACGAGGGAAAGCGTCGGCAAGCCGCCGCACACCGGCAAGGACGTGATGGACTGCCTCATGGCAGCCGCCACGAATCGGATTCGCCCCGTCGACGAGCGGATCGAGCGCAA
>JBCCUO010000264.1:0-5871 GCA_039196805.1 Planctomycetota bacterium
CCGAAACGTTCACCCAGTTCAATCGCGACATCAACCTTCGGGTCGCGTCGCTGGCATTCGATACCGATGGCGAGCTTTGGGCGACGACTTGGCCCGACCGCAGTCAAGTGGTGCGTTTCACGGAGACACGGCGTGCCGAATTGATGCTGGACTTCGACGCTCCGGTGGATTCGCTTGCCTTTGGACAAGCAGGCACCGATTTGGAGGGGCTGCTCTTCGTCTCGCAGAACGAGGGCGGCAACGACACGCCCGGCAGCGAGCTGACAATGGTCGACACGGCAACGCTGCGGCGAGTCAGCATCGCCGATGGCGGCAGCCGTGGCGACGTCCTGATCACAACCCGCGACGGCAAAGTCCTGATCAGCCAGTCCAATCAGGTCGACGTGCTGAACCCCGCGATCGCCCCCATCGTGATCGCAACCAACCCGCCCGCCGATGGCGTTGCAGCCACGCCGCTCAGCAACTTAACCATCACTTTCGACCAATCCATGTTTGTCGGCAGCGGGGCTGAATTCGATTCGGTCATCAATCCAGACAACTACGTGTTGGTGGGTGATGTCCACGGTGAGATCGATATCGACAGCGTGTTTTTTAACGACGAGTTCAACACGGCTCAGTTGTTGGTGGGACAGCTACCGGCGGACCAGTACACGCTGACGGTCGATGGCGATGTCGCAAGCGTCCAGCAGATTCCGATGGGAGCGGACTACAGTTGGTCGTTCACGACGGTGGTCGACTACACCGCGTTCGTGGACATCGAATTCACGCGGGTTCGCTCGCACCGAAGCGACGATTTCGTGTCTTGGGATGTCCAGATCACGAACACCAGTGAGTTTGATCTGGTACTGCCCGTGATCCTGATCCTGGATCCGGCGGACGGCTATCCGGGCGTTCCGCAGGACATCGTCGGCCAAGCCCCTGACGGTCGCTGGTTCATCGAGATCCAAACAGCCATTCTGGCTCCCGGGGATTCGACTCCGGGGCAGACGGTGACGATCTACAACCTGAACGATCGGCGTGTGGACTTGGGTATTGGCGTCGGTGCTTCGCCGGGCGAAAACCAACCGCCCGAATTTGACACCTCGCCGATCAATGGTGCCGCGGTGGGTGCCAACTATCTGTATGAGTCGTCCGCGACGGACCCGGACGGAATCTCGCTGTACTACTTCTTGGCCAGCGGGCCGGAGGGAATGACCGTCGACCCGCTGACCGGGGACGTCACTTGGGTGCCGGATGAAGACACCAGGCTGTACGAACCGGTTGAATTGCACGTTTACGATACGCGTGGTGGCCGCGACGTGCAGAAGTTTGACATCTACGTCAGCGAAGGCAATGCCGCACCGGAGCTGCAGCAGTTCCCGGGGCTGGTCGAAGGTCGTGAAGGCGAACCGATCGAACTGGTCTTACCCGTCGTCGATCCGGATGAAGATCCGATCGCCATCTGGGTTGATCGACTCCCACCGGGAGGAATCGTTGATCCGGTCACTCGCACGTTCAGGTGGACACCTGGCTTCGACACCGCGGGCACCTACGAAGGGGTCCAGTTTCATTTCTCGGACGGCCTGAACGAGGTCGTCGGTCAAACGACATTCTTGATCGCGCCGGCCGACCAGCCACCAGAGCTGGTTTTGCCGGCCGAACAGATCGTGCGCGAGGGCGATCGACTGCGATTCGCAGTGCAAGGTTCTGATCCCGACGGAACGCCAGTGACGTTCAGCAGTCACTTCCTGCCACCGGGCGCAACGCTCCACCCACTGACGGGTGTGTTCGACTGGACACCTGACTTTTTCCAAGCAACGGATCAAGCCTACGAGGTTCCGATCACGGTGACCTCCGGTGAAATGTCCATCACCCGCTCTATTTCGATCACCGTCATCAATGCCAATGGCGCGCCGGTCTTTGATGACCTGAATGAATGGCGGATCTTCGAAAGCCAGCCGCTGTCGCTTTCGACCTTTGCTTTCGACCCTGACAACCCCGGTTACGAGACGCCGATCCGCAATGAAGCAGGCGAGTTGCAAGAGCGAACACCGGAGTTTGCCAAGTCGGTCGACGTCACCGCTAGCGGACTTCCAGAAGGAGCGATCTTTGACGCCGAGGCGATGTTTTTGTCTTGGCGTCCCGACTTCACCCAGGCGGGGACTTACGAAATCACGTTCACGGCCGTTGACGACGGTGATGGTACCGGCTTGCCGCTGATGACACAGAAAAGCGTCACGATCGAAGTCATGAACCTGAATCGGGCGCCGGATATCACTCCGATCGACAACCAAACCGTGCAGCGAGACACGCGGCTGGAGATTCCCGTCAGCGTCTCCGACGCCGACGGAAACCCCATTGATTGGCGCGTCGAAAATGCGATGCCGGGATTCCCGTTGCCCGACTTTGTGAGCTTCACCGATGCGGGCGACGGAACGGGAACGATCTTCGTCGAGCCGACCATCGGTGACCGCGGAGACTACGGACTGACGGTCATCGCGGAAGACGACGGCGATGGCGCGGGACGCTGGGCGATCGAAGACAGCAACTTCACGTTCATCGTGGACGTCGAATCACTAAACGAACCTCCGGAATGGCAGCACATCGGCGACAAAGTCGCCGTCGTCGGGGAACCGATCGAACTGACCGTTCGGGTGACCGACTTTGACGAAGAACCGCTGGCCTATTCGCTAGCGGGGCTTCCCGCGGGCGCGACGCTCACGCCAGGCGCCATCTACGGAACGGCGACTCTGTCTTGGACGCCGACTCTGGCGGACGTGGGAACTTATGACGCTGTCTTCACGGTCACTGACGGCGGCAACGGTGGTCAAACGGCCGCCGTCAGTGATGCCGAGACAATCAGCGTCGCCGTCCGAGAAGCAAACGACAGCCCCAACCTGACCGCCATCCCTGATCAGGTTGTCGATGAGGGCCAGCTGCTTCAGGTGCAAGCGGTGGCTTCTGATCCTGATGGAGATGCGTTGACGTTCGGCGGACGAAGCTTGCCCACCGGCGCTACCGTGGATCCGGTCACAGGGCTGTTCTCTTGGACCCCGTCCAGTGAACAGGCTGGCCTGTTCGATGCCGTGCAAATCGTCGCCGATGACGGACATCGTCAACGCGTGGTTGGCTTCAGCATCTTGGTCCAGAACGTCAATCGCCCACCCCAGATCGTTCCGCGTCGGCCACTCTTCATGCGGGAAGGTGGCGAGTTGGAATTCACGATGGAAGCCGGTGACCTAGACGGTGATCCGATCGAGCTGACCGCAGCGGGCCTGCCCGGCGACGCGACCTTTGTCGATGGACGATTCCAATGGTCGCCAGGTTTCGAGGATGCTGGCGAGTACGTGGTCACATTCACAGCGACAGATCGTTTGGGGCTGACCGATTCCACCGACGTCACGATTCGTATCGACAACATCAATCGGGCACCGATTGTCGACACGTCGTTCCGCCAGGTGAAGCTTGGCGAAGAACTGAGGTTTCACGTGCAGGCCACTGACCCGGACCTCGGCACACTGCTGGCCTACGACGCGTTGGATTTGCCGCGGGGCGCGACGATCGACTCGGCGTCCGGCGAGGTCGTTTGGACGCCGGGTCCGGATCAAGCGGGCGAGTATCTGGTGCGATTGCTGGTCAGTGATGGGACCGACACGACCTCTCAGGTCATCGTGATCCGGGCTTCCGTCGAATTAGACGCTCCGAAGGTCAGCGTCATCTTGACCCCCAGCTTCCCGTCTCCGGGTGGCAGCGAGATCCTGGTGCATGCGATCGCCGACAGCCTGGCGGACATCGCGTCAATCGATGTGACCGTTGATGGTCTTCCGGTGGCTCTCGACTCCGACGGGATGGGAACGATCATCTCGGGTGACCCCGGACGCTACTCCGTTGTGGCAACGGCGTTCGATGCGGACGGTCTGATCGGAACCGCAACAGAGATCCTGCGCGTTCGCGACCTGACCGACACCGACCCACCAACGGTCGATTTGGCAATGCCTGAATTGGCGATCTTGCCTGGTGGAGAGATTCGTGGGACGGTCGACGACGTGAATCTGGATGCCTGGACGCTGGAGATCCGACGTTTTGGCCAGCCGGACTACCAAGTCCTGGCCACCGGCAACGAGCCGATCACCAATGGAGTCTTGGCGACACTGGACGTCGCTGATCTCCCCAACGACTACTACGAACTGCGCCTGTCCGCGCGGGACATCGGTCGGCTGATCGGCAGGGCCGAGCGCGTTGTCGAGGTTTACAGTCCGACCAAGAACAACGCGACGGTGGTTGCCACAGACTTGACCGCCAACCTGGGCGGCTTCCAGCTGGACGTGACGCGGCAATACGACTCGGTCCGACGCGACATCTCTGGTGACCTGGGTCGTGGTTGGCGATGGCTGGGGCGCGAGATCGATTTCCGCGCCGGCGTGTTGCCGACCGGTTTTGAATCGCAAGGCCTGTTCTCGGCGTTCCGCGATGGCACGCGAGTGTTCTTCGCCGGCCCAAGCGGGGAGGAACTGGGATTCACTTTCCGACCGGTAGAGCAAACGGTCCCTGGACTCTCGTATCATACGCCAACCTGGGAAGCCTTTGACACGAACCCCGATGGCTGGCTGCTGGAGAGCATCGACACCGTACTCAGCCGGGGCGGCAGTCAGTACTTTGATCTGGCCACAGGCTATCCGTTCAACCCGGCAAGCTCGCTGTCGGCGGGCGACGACTTTGTCTTGACTTCCCCAGGCGGCGTTCGGTACTCGATCGATGCCTCTGTCGGAATCACGTCGATCACAGACGCGGAAGGTCGAACCGTGTTTGTTGGTGACAGCGGTTACACCGGAGTCTCCGGAGAGTCGGTGACGTGGGTCACCGACGTGGAGGGACGAGTCACTCGATTAGTCGGTCCTGGTGGCGAAGTTCTCCTTTACAGCTATGACGATACCGACAACCTGACTGGTGTACGGGCACCGGCTGCGTCAACGGCCAATCGCTACGGCTACTCAGATTCGGCATCGCCAAGGCTGGTCGCGTCCGCTGACATTAGCGGCAACGGGACCGCTTTCCAGTACGTCACCGGACAGCCGCCAACGATGACGCCGATCGTCGCCAACCTGGGTGCACCGGGCACCTTCGTCGGCGCTTTGGCATCGGACAGCCTCTCGGGCGGAGAGACGAAACACGTTGGCTTCAGCATCCGCAACAGCGAGGTGGTGAGCCGGGAAAGTGGGGAACTGCTGATCCGAGTCCAGGTCACCGGTCGAAACGGACTGGTACCCGCCATCCGCGAGATCGGAGGGCTGACGCCACGAACCACCGCTGTGACCGGTTCGAGGGCGGAAGCAACGTTTGCCATCACGCAGGGAGGTTTCCACACGGTTGCCGTCTCGGGCATGACGGATAGTTCCGGCAACTTCGACATCGCCATTGATCTGGTGGGAGACCTCAACCGCGACGGGCTCGTCGACGGCATTGACAGCGACCGCATGGCATCACTGGTCGGCACCGCAGCGGGTGACGTCGGCTACGACCCTCTGGCCGACATCGACGGCTCCGGCTTGATCGACATCACCGACCAGGGTCTCCTTTTCTTGAACTCGGGATTCATCGCCAACGCGGCGCCGCTTGCCAATCCGGAATTCGGCACGCCGCTGACCCACACTGACTTGGCGATCGAATTCTCGCTGGGCGAGTCGGTGATCGATCCCGACGGCGATTCGCTCTTTTATGAGTTGGTCGGTGCCACGTCGGGTACCGCCACGCTCAGCCGCGACGGACGCTCCATTCTGTTTGATCCGGATCCCGGATTTGACGGAACCGCATCGGTTCAGATTCGCGCCGACGACGGATTCAATGCGTCGGGTGTGATCACGCTTCCCATCACCGTCTCGGGCGCTCCGCTGC
>JBCCUO010000265.1:0-5868 GCA_039196805.1 Planctomycetota bacterium
CGTAGCGAAACTCACGTAGAGTTTCGGCCCTCAGCGGGTGGCGTGACGATGATTGGTCCCACTTTCGAAAGCCTCGGCGGCTTCCGCTACGGTTGACGAGTCGATGCGCTTCGCAGCTAGAGCGGCTCGGGATAAGAATTGGCCGGTCGATTCGCCGCGCGGCGGATGTTGGTCGGCCTCGCGAAGTGATCAGCGACCTGCGTACGGATGGAGAGGGTACTTCAGGATTGCGGCTCGGTCATCTTCCAGGGATCGAGTGCCTCCTTGAGCGTCTCCTCGTCCAAGATGCCCTTCTCCAGGCACAGTTCTCGGATCGTTTGCCCCGTTTTGAAGGCTTCCTTTGCCAGCTTGGCGGCCTGCTCATAGCCGATCAACGGATTCAGGCTGGTGCACATCGACAAGCTCTGTTCCACGGCGGCTTCGCACTCCGCTTCATTGGCTTGCATCTCGTCAACACAGAACTCGACGAAGGCGTTGCTACCGTTGCTTAGCAAGTCGATCGATTCCAACATCGTGTGGGCCATGATTGGCATCATGATGTTCAATTGAAAATTGCCACCTGCGGCGCCGCTAAGTGTCATGCAGGTGTCGTTGCCCATGACCCGTGCTGTTAGCTGCATCATCGATTCGCACATGACCGGATTGACTTTGCCGGGCATGATCGAGCTGCCTGGCTGACGGCTGGGCAGTTGCACTTCGTAATAGCCGCAGCGCGGACCACTGCCAAGCCAACGAATGTTGTTGGCGACGTTGAAGAGCGTCTGGGCAATGCACTTGATTTCACCGTGAGCCTGCACCAGAGCATCACGTTGGGCGTTGGCCTCGAAGTGATTGACCGCTTCGACAAACGGAACGCCTGTCTGCTTGGTCAGATCCTGTGCGACACGCGCTCCGAACTCGGGGTGCGTGTTGATGCCGCTACCCACCGCCGTGCCGCCGACCGGCAGTTCCAGGACAGCATCTCGGGCCGCTTCGGCGCGGGCAATCGACAACTCGATTTGACGAGCAAAGCCGCCGAACTCCTGACCCAGTCGAAGTGGCGTGGCATCCATCAAGTGGGTGCGGCCGATCTTGATGACCTTGTCCCACTGCTGTGCTTTGGACGCTAGCGATTCGTGAAGGCGAGTGAGTGCTGGTAGCAGCGTGGTCTGGATCTCGTAGGCGGTCGCGACATGGATGGCGGTTGGGAAAGTGTCATTGGTGCTCTGCCCCATGTTGACGTGGTCGTTGGGGTGAATCGGCTTTTCAGCAACGAAACGGTCTCCGCCATCAATCTCGATTGCCCGATTGCTAATCACCTCGTTCACGTTCATGTTGCTGCTGGTGCCGGATCCCGTTTGGAAAACGTCCACCGGGAATTGGTCGGCCATCTCTCCGGCGGCCACGTCACGAGCCGCCTGCAACATCGATTCGGCTTGAGTATCGTCGAGCGGGTTCTTTCCACTTCCGGTCAGTTTTCCAAGGTCTCGATTGGCGGTGCCGCATGCCAGCTTGACCATGCCCATGGCTCGGATCATCGCGGGCGGCAATCGCCAACCGCTGATCGGAAAGTTGTCGACGGCCCGCTGCGTCTGGGCGCCGTAGTATGCCTGCGAGGGGACGGTAACCTCGCCCATGGAGTCGTGTTCGGCTCGGAACTCGCTCATTTTCAGTATCAGCCTTGGCTAAGGTGGGGGCCTGCCGCTTTCGCGGAAGCGGCATCACTTACAAAAGAGTGTGGCGGTCGATATCGAGCCGCCTCGTTGCAACAATCGCGTATGATAGGATCCGCAGCCTAAATCCACGACCTCCCCAAGAGCCGAGTCGAGGGTTCTCGCCCCATTTGATCGAGCCAAAACGTTTGAGCGAGCCACAAGAAACGTACAACGAAACGCTCGGGATCATTACCAGCTGCGTCGCGATGTTGGGATCAGCATCGGTGACGTGTCTAATGCTGTTCCTGAACGGATCTTTGGTGCTGGCGATCTTGCGGGCGCCTGCGGGTGCGGGCCCGGAGTGGTTTCAGGATCCAAAGTTCAATCAGTTCGTGCTCTTTTCCATGCCTGTCGTTTTGACGGTGACCGAATGGAAGATGATCGACTACGTGCGGACACGCGTTACGAAGTCTTCTGTCGGTTCCGACGAAGCTGGCCACATGCCGCATTGATCTCGTCCCCTTTTCGCTGTCGAAACAGGACGTTGATGTTTCCTTCATGAAGGACGTCACGGAACCTGGCAATCGCTTTCGCTGTCGGCGTGACGTAGGGCAGGCCTTCTACAGGGTTGTAGGGAATCACGTTGAGCAACACGTTACGTCGTCGTAGCAGTTGAACCAGTTGCTGCCCGCACTCGGGAGTGTCATTGATGCCGCCCAGTAAGACGTATTCGAAGGTCAGCCGTCGACCGTTGCTCTGGAAGTACCGATCAGCCGCGTCCAGCACCGCCTGCATGCCGATCTTTTGGTTAACGGGTACAAGTTGGCTGCGCAGCTGATCGTTGGGGGCATGCAGGCTGACCGCTAGATTGAAGGGGATCCCTTCGCGTGCCAAACGATCGATCGCAGGTGGCAGGCCCACGGTGCTGATCGTGATCCGTCGGGGGCTGATTCCGAGTCCATCGGGTGACTTGGCGACGTCCAACGCCTCAACAACATTGTCGAGGTTGGCTAGCGGCTCACCCATGCCCATCATCACAATGTGACTGAGACGCTGGTCATCGGGCAGCCGCTTTTGGAGCCTCAGCATCTGCTCCAAAATCTCACCACGTGTCAGGTTTCGGTCCACGCCATCAATGCCGCTGGCGCAGAAGACGCAGCCCATCGCACAACCAACTTGGCTGCTGACGCAAATGCTGCGACGCTGGCCATCTCGAAGCAGAACACACTCGATCTCGCCTCCATCGGCCAAACGGACCAATAGTTTGTCTGTGCCATCAGGCGACTGAGAGACGACGACTTCGTTGGCAGTGAACAGCCGAAACTCTTTCGCTAACTGATGACGCAGCGTTTTCGGCAAGTCACTCATCGCGTCGAAATCGGTGGCCCGTTTCTGGAAGATCCATTGCCAGATCTGTTGACCACGAAACTTGGGCTGGCTTTGCTGCGCTAACCAAGCGACCAGTTCATCCTTGGTCAAGTCAAGCAAATGCGGGCGGGGATCCACCATTGCATGGTTTGTTGTCGTCGACGTTTCCACAGACGAATCGGGTGGAATGACAGGGAGTTCCAAGGCAATGATCCTCACGTTGCTACAGTATGCTGAAAGTCTAACTCAACTGTTGCCTGATTCAGAAGTGATGCGCATGTCCGATCCTGATGTCACGTTCCCCAGCGATCCGGCCACGATCGACGAAACCGCGGCGCTGGACCGATTTCTGGAGTTGACCAAGATTCCCGCAACCAGCGGAGAAGAGTTGCCGGTCGCCCAAGCGATTCAGCGTCTGCTGGCCGAGGCCGGCGTGGCGGAATCGCAAATGCGGCTTGATGATGCGAACAGCCGCACGCGTCTCTCGGGCAACTGCGGAAATCTGGTTGTCCACCTTCCCGGTTCGGGGAAAGGAGCAACCACGTTGCTGTCGGCCCACATGGACACCGTGCCGATTTGCAAGCACTGCGAACCCGCCGTCGAAGGCGACGTGGTCCGCAGTGCTGCCGATACCGGCTTGGGAGCGGACGACCGCAGTGGTGTCGCCGCCGTCGTGACGGCGCTGATCGAACGGATTCGCCTGGGTGACGCCCAGTTTCCACCGGCCGTCGCGGCATTCTTGATCCAAGAAGAAATCGGACTGGAAGGGGCGCGTTGTCTGGACACGTCTGTCGTCGGTCCGGTCGATCGCGCCTTTAACTTTGACGGTGGGGCGTCGCATGAGATCCGACATGGAGCGATTGGCGGCGAACGAATCGATGTTTGCGTCCGTGGCATGCCGGCGCACGCCGGTGTGGCTCCCGAAACCGGAGTCAGCGCGATCGTGATTTCATCGTTGGCGATCGCAGAGTTGGCGCAGAAAGGTTGGTTGGGCAAGGTGGTCCATGAATCGGGTGAGGGTACCGCCAACGTGGGTATCATTCAGGGCGGTGACGCCACCAACGTGATCACTCCTGAGGTGACGCTTCGCGCCGAAGCGCGGAGTCACGATGCCGCGATGCGAACGCGGATCGTGCGAGAAATGAAGTCAGCGTTCGAGTCGGCAGCTAGCCAAGTCAAGAACACCGATGGCGATTGCGGCAGCATCGAGTTTGCCAGCCACGTCGACTACGACTCGTTCTTGTTGCCGGACGATCATCCTTCGATCGAATTTGCTGCCGAAGCGATTCGGACCGTCGGCAGGACACCAGTGACCGAAGTTGCCAATGGTGGCCTAGATGCCAACTGGCTTTATAGGCACGGCATCGAAGCGGTGACGCTGGGCAGCGGTCAACGCAACATTCACACCGCCGATGAAGTCCTCGACATCCCGCGTTACCTGGACGCCTGCCGAATGGCAACGTGGTTGATCACTAGGGAGTGAGCCTCGATGGATGATGACGATGACCTCTGTTTGTGCTTTCACGTCAGCAAGCGAAAGGTCTTGCAGTACATCCGGAACCAAAAGCCGCAGGTCGCAAGCCAATTGTCACAGTGCTATGGGGCGGGCACTGGTTGCGGATGGTGCCGTCCATTCCTGAAGCGTCTGCTTGAAAATGGGGCGACGGAGTTCGATTTGCCAACCGCCGATGAGTACGCCGATCAGCGAGCGCAGTATCGCAGCGGGAGCTAAGCCGCGTGGCGGGAGTTCAGTACGTTGTTGCATGACTGGTTCACGTGGTCGACCTCCACCTGGCGGCATTCGTTGCATGCGGCAATGCGAAGTGCCTCCTGAGCGACGAGCGCGATCCCTTTCAGCCGTCCGTTGGTCTTACGGTGGATTTGATGCTTGCCGGACTGGTCGAACAACTCGCGGCGGGCGCCTGCCAACATGATCATGCGATCCAAGTAGGCGATCGTCTCTTGAGCGGAAAGGGGATGGAGACTTACTGATGGGGACGAGTGCTTGGACGGACGAAATCGCGACGATGTGATCACCAGTTCGCTCGCATGGCACGAGAGAACGGATGGCGGAACGGATCCGTCGATCAGAATCGCGTTGACGATGCCTCGGCGGCGGTTGGCATCCAATGCCCGGCGATTGGCGGTGCGGATCATTGCCGGGCCGGATGACCGATTCAATGGACCAAATCCCATCGCATCGGCCAATGATCGATCAAATGCGTGATCCCAACTCTGGTGAGGCAATTTCCGATGATTGCCATTCAGGGCCAGAAACTCGGTCGCTTGCTCGGCGACCCCATCAGCCTGCGCGATGTATTGCAGCAACGTTGTCAGTCCACAGCCGGGAAAGGCAATCACCTGGGCGTGATGGCAGCCCGAACGGACCCAATCTTGAACCGCGGCGATCACGCGGCGCTGCGGAATACCAAGGTAGAAGCGATCGACGGTGTCGCACACGAACGGGAGTCGTTCCAGCGACCAGTAGTTCAATAGCTTGTGGCGATCCTTCAAACGCTTGTACCTCGCGATTCCACCAATCGACTAACGTTCGCGTGAAACTTGCCTACCGCTTCCTTGTTTAGGAAGTCGGCGCAACCAGGAGGCAAACTTGAGACGAGAGGAGGTCAGTCGTCTGCGTTCTCGATCGCGAATTTTTCGGCTTGTTCGGACGCAACAAGCTGTCCATCAAGTTGTTGATCTCGGATTTGCTGCAGCAAACGGCGAAAGCTGGGGCCGGGGGTCAGTCCCAACTCCTGCAGTCGCTGGCCATCGATCAACGGTGGCGGGTCAAGGTCCTGAGCCGGCCAATGAAGTGCCTCTTGGCACTGTAGAATTGATTTTTCAGCGACCGCATGGCTTGGCA
>JBCCUO010000266.1:0-5858 GCA_039196805.1 Planctomycetota bacterium
AGTTATCTGATTTACCCGTTAACCAACGCTGGGATCAGCAAGGGGATGCTGACAGCCTTTATCACGGTCCCTGTGGTTCTCGCTGTATGGTATGCAGTCCGAAGAATCCGCCGGCGTCTGGCAGCCAAGCGATCCCGCTGAACTTGACCCATCGCAACACGTCGGCAAGATCTTCGCCTGACTGAACATCACGAACATGCCACGTTCGCCAGTCGCTGCCGCCGTCCGCCAGACCGTAGGCCAGCAAGCTGCCATCATCGGTGGGCACCCATCCGGCAAGCGCGACGGTGCCGTCTTGGCTCAGCC
Source organism: Planctomycetota bacterium (assembly GCA_039196805.1). Taxonomy (GTDB): domain Bacteria; phylum Planctomycetota; class Planctomycetia; order Pirellulales; family Pirellulaceae; genus JBCCUO01. The sequence continues at coordinate 307 of JBCCUO010000266.1, forward strand.
GATTCGGGTCCAGCAGCACTTGGCCCGGTCGACCCTCTGCGGCGGATGCTCCCACCGTTTCGCTTGGCGCCGCCTTGTACAAAACGCTCTGGTTTTGAAGGCCGTCGTTGTGGGTGAAGAAGTAAGTGTCGCCGCGTCGGCGGGGGAGGCCGTAGCGTTCGTAATTCCAAAGCTTCTCCAGACGCCGGCGCATCGATTCACGCATCGGCAAACGGGAAAGATAGGCTTGTGTGACTTTGTTTTGGGCAGCCACCCAATCCGCGGTCTGTTGGCTATCGACGTCTTCCAGCCAGCGATACGGATCGGAGACTTCGCGGCCATGGTAGTTGTCGACGACGTCGCTGCGTTGGGTCACTGGATAGGTCATCTTCGTGTTTGAGTTTCCATTTGGCTTCGCGACCGACGTCGAAGTGGTCTCATCGCCCGATGCGAAGTGAACGATCGCCAGGGGTACCCAGAGACTGAAATGGACTGCAAGGCACCGCGCGGCGGACGAATCGGTTAATCTCATCTCGACTTCCTACGCAAAAGGCAACAAGCACGATCCCGCACGGGCGAAACGGATCCGCCGACCGGGGATGCGGCGCGGGCAATCTGGCTGACGGTGTGTTGTTGCTCAAAGGATTTGGGGTAACGTCGTCCATGGTAGCGAAACAGCTTACCAAGACCATCACGAGCGCCGTCTTCCGCGATCGATCAGCGGATCGGAGTGACTCGGCTTGGAAGCGTTTAGGCACTCATGGACCGCTGGTGTTCGTGGCGGCGTCGGCGGCAGTCGGGGTGCTGGTCGCCTCGTCGCCCGTCGGTGGAAGCTTGCTGTGGTTCGGCTTGATCCTGACAAGCTTGCTGAGCGTCTGGATTCGACGGGATCGCGTCCGGTTGTTGGTGGCCATGCTGTTGGTCATGTCTGCGTTCGGCCTCCGCTACCACGTGGCGATGCACCAAGCGGAGTCAGCATCGGTACTGGCTTTCGTTGATGATCAGCGTCGCCCCTCGGTTGTGTTGGGAACGATCGAATCGACTCCGCGGCTTCGGCCTCACCCGCTGGCCAGTCATGTTTATCGCCGCGACCAGTCCCCCTGGCAGACTCGATTGCAAGTTCGTCTGAAGTCGATGCGTATCGGATCGCACTCACGAAACGTGGAGGGTGCGGCCGTTGTTTGGGTGGACGGTCGCTGCGATCAGTTGATGCCGGGAACGGAGGTGCGACTGCTTGGCTCCATCAGTCGATTCACACCGCCTCGTAATCCGGGTGCCGTCGACTTTCGTCCCAGCCAGAAGCAGAACGGAGTCCACGTACAAATTCATGTGGACGGTCCAGATCAAGTCGAAATCATTCGAACCGAACCATTCGGCTACCAGAAAGTCGTCGCTCTCCTGGCCGGTACCACTCGTGACGGGTTGATGACGCACGTGAGTCCTCAGCGGTATCCTCTGGCGCTTGCGTTGGTGATCGGCCAGCGAGATCAGGTCGACGACGCGACACGCGATCAGTTGCTGGTCACCGGTACGGCTCACCTGCTATCGGTCAGCGGACTGCACTTGGCAATCATTGTTCTGATGGCCCGCACGCTGGGATCGTTCTTTGGGCTCCCGACTTGGCTGCAGTTCGTTTGGCTAATCACGGTGTGCGGACTGTACATCGCGATCACGGGTGGACGTCCGCCGGTCGTTCGCGCGGGCATCTTGGTTGCAATTTGGATCGTGTCGATGTTGCTGAAGAAGCCGTCGCAGCCGCTCAACACGCTCGCGCTGGCCGGGCTGTTTCTGTTGCTCTACAACCCGCTACTGCTGTTCTCGATGGGCGTGCAGCTCTCGTTCTTGGCTGTTGCTACGCTGCTGACCTGTGGCCGGCCGCGCGTCGATCGCGCCTCGCCGGTCGAAGAGACGCTGCAGCGGGACCGGCGGCTGGATGACTTGGTTCGTCAGTCGCATCATCCGATCGTTCGCGGTGCGCTTGTCGTTCGTGACTACCTGTGGCTCGGGTTTTGGTACAGCCTGTGTGTGACCGCAATCTCGACACCGCTGGTCTGGTATCACTTTCATGTCGTTTCGCCGATCAGCGCCGTGGTCAACGTCCCGCTGGGCTTGTTGATGATCGTTGCGTTGGGCAGCGGAGTGCTCACCGCGATCCTGGCTCCACTCACATTCGTGGGTGCTCAGATCACCGGTTTTGTCTGCGATCGTGTCTTGTGGTTGATGAAATGGCTGATCGAATTCGCAGCTTGGATCCCGGGCGGGCACGCCTGGTTGCCGGCGCCGCCCGCGTGGTGGGTGGTTGTGTTCTATGTGGGAATCCTGGTCCTCTTTGCTTGGCAACCCCCGTTCCCCCGCTTGGTGGATGGTCGATCGTCGCGAAACGGGTGGGGACAGTACTCGCGATGTGTTTGGGTGGGTACATGGCTATTGATCGCCTGGATGATGGCCACGACTCCGGTGCAAGTTCCGGACAACACGACCGAAACGACCTTCGTTGACGTCGGGCATGGCACCAGCGTCGTGCTTCGCAGCGATGATTCCGTGTGGCTGTACGATTGTGGACGGCTGGGGAACGAGGCCGGCGACAGCCGAGAGATCGATAGCGTGCTCTGGTCATTGGGCGTGACACGTCTCGATGGCATCGTTCTGTCACATGCCGATGCCGATCACTTCAACGCTTTGCCCGGTTTGCTGCAACGATTTTTCGTGGACAAGATCGTGACGCCTCCGGGAATGCTCTCCGAAAACGAACCCGCACTTGTCGATGCCCGAGCGGCCATCGAGCGATTCGGCGTTCCGGTGCATGAAGTGGCCTCCGGTGATCGGGTCGCCATCGGAAATCATCAGGCTGACATCTTGCATCCGCCCAGTGATCGGCTGACGGGATCCGACAATGCCAACAGCCTGGTGGTCCGTTGGCAAACGGACGCAGGTGTCATGATCTTGCCGGGTGACTTGGAAGAGCCGGGGACCACGGCGCTGATGGACCAACCACGCCCTCCGGCGGGAGGCGTCTTGATGGCGCCGCATCACGGCAGCTTAGCATCGGGAGCCGAGAAGGTTCTTTCGTGGGCCCGTCCGGGCGCCGTGATCGTCAGCGGTGGCAAGCGTTCGGGTCGCCCCGAAGTCACAGAGTTTCTCTCCGCTCACGGTTCCATGGTCTATTGTACGAACACGCAGGGAGCGATCCGCGTCCGCATGAGCCCCGACGCGACTGAAGTCCGAACCTGGCTGGACGATCGGTGGTGATCGATAGGGGAATTGACAGGCTCGAGGCCTATCCCACTACCTTCGCGATCGGCGGGTTGGGTTTCGGCTGGCGACGCTGGCTGGTTTGACATTCCACGGTTTGTCTGACTTGTACAGGCGCGAGTAGAACATCGCTAACGATCGCAGCGAGTGACCTTTCGGCCCAACCGACCAATCGCGCGTGCGGTAGCGTGTCATCGCAGATGACAAGAAACGAATGGCCCGCAGCAATCTGGGATCCTGCAGCTGATCGTCTGGTGTCACCGTCAGCAGAAACTCCACCATGTGACCGGTGGTCTGCACTTTTCGGTCCAGGTCGCCATTGTCGGCGCGAGCCTCAAACCATGACGTGCTCATCGACCCGTCCCGATTCTGCAGCCGGTAGGTGTAACTGATGAAGTCGTCCAAGTACCGTTCCGCTCGGCTCCACTGACCCGTGATTGGCTTGCCCTCGGCGCGGCGCTTTCGAAGTGCATGAGCAAAACCCATCAGTCGATGCGTGCCGCCGCAAGCAGCCCCCGCAACCGGCTCGGCTAGCTCTTGCCGAATCACTCGTTCGAAGTCCCAGATCTCCCCATCACTGGCGCGCCACGACACATCGGTGTCCAGGTAGTGCGACAGTCCGATGAGCGTGAACGTCAGCTCGGCTCCTTCGCGGCAGTCCAGCTGTTCGCGACGGATGACATCCTGGATGCTGTACTTATGATCGCCGACGTACAGCGGGTAGTCCTGCGGAACACCGACCAGCGAGAAGACGGCCAACATCTGCGCTTGGTGGCCCTGTAACCCAATGCCCTCGCGGACTTCGATTCCCCTTGGGCCTTCGGTCAGCAGTCGCTTGCCTCGGCAGAAGTTGTTTCCCGCCATCCATGCGATCGCGTTGAACTGTCGTCTTCCGGCGATCACCTTGGTGTCGATGCCGTAGACCATGATCGAGTGCAGCATCCCCCAGTTGCTACGTCCGTCAGCTTTTTCGGGACGTGCGTAGTAGTACCGCAAGCAACTTGCGATCGAGTTTTGCATCTGACGCGCGGCAGTCCCGACCTGAATCGGTCTGGTGGCGCGTCCCGTGTAGTCGCGTTGGATCGTGCTCGGTGGTACCTCATCCGCCCTGCGCAGATCTTCCACGCGCATCGACTCGGGGCGAGTGGCCTCGTTGGGCTGACGTTCGGGAGTCTCGGCCAATCGCTCGGTCGGTCCGTCAATCGTGGGCCGTCGTTTGGGTAGCGAGACCGCCTCATTGGTTTTCGATTGATCCAGCAACCTGTCGACCGCCGATTGGCCGGGTTGAAGCGTCGTCTCAGAATCCGACACTTCGTCGCTCGCGTCTTCTTGACGCAAACGGTCACCCACCGATGCATCGGAGGAAGGATCGTGGGTGGCGTCCTCTGTTTCAAGCTGGGCTTCGTCGGGAGCTTTCGTGATTGCTGACTCAGCGGAATCGGCTTCGCCCATGGAAGTGGTCGGCCGAGACTCGGTGTCCGTCTGCGACGGCTTGGAAGTCCTTGGCTCGTCCAGTTCAGCGACAGATTCCTTGGTCGGTTCCCCGATCTTGGGGGCTTGCCAGCGAAGAGACTTCGCATCGCGGGAAACGTCGGATCGATCTTCAAAAGAATCACTGGAGCGGGGGCGCCGGGCAGGCGTCAACTCCATCGACCCACGAGGACGAAATCCATCGTCGGAAGGCGCACGATCGTTGCCAGGTGACGTGGCCAGTTCGGGTCGAGTCAGCGCAGGACGTGAGGGGGTTTCCCTGGCTTGCTCGTTTGAGTCGTCGCTGGATGCTTCGCCCGCATCCACATCGCGTCGATCACCATCGGATGCGGACTCCTTGGCGGGCGGGAGTTCCGGCAAGTCGGCGTTGGGCGACGCGTGGGACTCCGATCGGGGCTGCCACGGAAGCGCTTTGCCGCTGGGCAGATGGGGCTCGATCGAAGGTGGTGAAACGCTGGTTCGCTCCGGTGGATCAAGTTGTGGCGAAGGTGCGGGCTTCGCCGACTCACCTCGCGTGCTCCAGCCGCCCGGAGACGAAGTCGAAGCGGGTGCTCGTGGCCCAGGAATCTGAGTGGGCAGCGGAGCGGCGAAGGACAGATCAGGTTGCTTGGCCTGCGACTTCGGCGGTGGGGCAGGAGTTGGGCGCGTGGAGGACGGCTCCGGAACGGGGTCGGTCAGCGGTGCGATCTTGTTGATGGCGTCGCGCGCCACCCAGTTGTTCTGAAGCGGTCCAATCGCCATACGGGACAGCGACGGTGGCTCCGGGGCAGGCTTGGACGCCTGTGGTTTGGTGGCAGTCTTCAGCCGGATGCTGTCCCCAACGTACGTTG
>JBCCUO010000267.1:0-5852 GCA_039196805.1 Planctomycetota bacterium
ATGCGTACAGTTTTTGCACCTCTGCTTTCGTCAAAGCGTGGTAAGCACCGGGCGGAAGATCACCCAGCCGTAGTGGCCCAATGGCAATTCGCTGCAACGTCTGGACCTTGTGCCCCAGCCGCGCAAGGATTCGGCGGATCTCGCGGTTCTTGCCCTCGCGAAGGCGTATTTCCATCTGCGTCGCGCGAGCCTTGGACTTCAGGATTCTCGCACCATCAACACGAACCAAGCCTTCGCTGATGTAGATACCGCGACGCATCTGCTTCATCGTCTCACCGTCGACTTTGCCAGCCACGGTGACACGATAGACCTTTTGAATGCCAAATCGCGGGTGCGCCAGCCGCTGCGCCAGATCCCCATCATTGGTCAACAGAATCAGTCCTTCGCTGCTTCGGTCCAGGCGACCGACCGGAAAGACGCGTTCATCGGGCGGTACCAAATCGATGACGCGGGGGCGGCCTTGCGGGTCGCGGTTGGTCGTGACGATCCCGACTGGCTTGTTGACCGCATAGTAGACGAGCTTTTGCTGCTTCAGCGGCGTGCCGTCCACCAGTACCTTGTTCACCCCAGGATCAACGGTCGTGCCCAGCTTGGTCACGGTTTGGCCATCCACGATGACACGACCTGCTTCGATCAACTCCTCGCATTGCCGACGACTACCGAACCCGGCAGACGCCAGAAGCCGCTGGAGACGCTGCTGGGACTGTCGCGAGGGTGCTCGCTGAATCTTGTGCTTGGCCGGACGTTTTGCCGGTCGTTTTACGGTGCGACCCGAGTTGTGTCCTGAGGACGCACCAACCTTGCGGGTGCCAGCGCGACTTCCCGGTTTGCCACCGCGCGAGGATCTTTTGGGACGAGGCGGCATGGGACGGTGGCTCTGAACTCGATAGGAAGAGGAATCGAGCCAGACTATCAGACCGAGCCGTTTCTTCCAGGGCTAACGCCCCAACCAAGGCATGGCGTCAGGCACCAAGCGGTTGCGAACCGGCTCGGCAAGCGGCTGCTGGTAACTGGGCGGACGCGCCCCCAGATCGGATGGCCCCAGGTCGGCTTGCGGAAACGGGTCGTGAACGACCGCGTTGGCTTGCTGGCGATTCATGGTTCCACGCGGCGTGAAGAATCGATTGCCGCGGCAGCCGACCGACGACAGCAGGATCAGCGCCAGGGTCGTGACCAGGAGGAGGGAGCGAAACATCGAGTTGTTCCTTGGGACACGACTTGAGGTGGGCGGCCGGAGAGACCAACTTTCCGGCCAATCTGGTCGGCCACCAAATGGAGTCGCGGCGTGCAATGGGAGGGTACGCTGTCGGCGGAATGCAGGCCAAGGGCGATTTACAGCCCACCGACAACCGTTGTTTCATCGACCTCCACCAGCAGGTACTGCCACCGTTCCGGCCGATAACAGGCTGATCCCAACGCCCGCGGGTCGCTCAACAGAAACATTCCGCCCCAGACCGCCTACGCGGAGCGACCAAGGCGATCGTTGTAGCCCGAACTTACCCCGGATCGACCGCGGTGCGATTGCGTGCGTCCAGAAACTTGAGTTGTCGATACAGCATTTCGACTCTCGGCATCGCAGCGTTGTGCCGCTGTGCCTCGCGGAGTGGATTGCCGACGATCGCCTCTAATTCGATCGGTCGCCTGGCCAGAAAATCCAGACGCATGCTGCTGTCATACGGCACCATGGTGCGTGTGTGCTCCAGCGTCGTCGCCTTCGCTTCATCAGGAATCGAGACGCCGCAACCGGCAGCCGCCCCGTAAACCTCCGCGATGATCGACTCGGCAAGGGCACAAGCATCCGGGTCGCCCATCAACTGATCGGTCGACGCGTCCAACACAACCGACAATCCGTTGAAAGTGATGTTCCACATCAGTTTTCGCCAGCGCGTGGCGGGCAAGTCATCCGTACTGCGCGCGTCGATCCCAGCGGACTGCATTTCGCCCTCAATCTTTTTGACTCGCACTGAGTCTTGAGCGCGACTGGGATCGAATTCGCCAAAGACGATGCGGCCGTAATCCAGATGCCGAATGTGCCCTGGCCCCACCTTGTTACTGCACAAGAAACAGCACCCCCCCATCACTCGATCGGCCCCAATGACCTCGGCCGATTCCGCTTCAACGTTCAAGCCATTCTGCAACACCAATGCCGAGCCTCCACCGCGCGTCGGAGCAAGCAACAGGGATGGCAGAAGATGGTTGTTGGTCGTCTTCAGCCCCACGATCGTGACGTCGCACGCCGGCATCGACTCCGGCGTCGAGTGGGCGTGCACATGAGGCAGATGAAAATCGCCTTTAACGCTGTCGACACGCAATCCGTGCTCCACAACGTGCTGGTAGTCGGAGTGCAGCAGGAAGTGAACTTCGAATCCGGCACGCGCCAGCATCGCGCCGTAGAGTCCACCAAGTGCACCGGAACCAATGATGGCGTAACGATTGGGGTCGGTCTGGATCATATGTAGAACATGGCGGAATCGCCGCCGCGAACCTGTTCAGCAATGTCACTCAATCGAGCCTTTTCCAAGACACTCCGCGAAGCTTCCGCGGCGGAGTCCCACAGAACCTGCAGTCGCTGACACTCGGCCGTCGCGCCGGGACCGGACATGCTCTGATTCTCTTGGCAACCGATCGCTTCGGTGATGTCCAGCAAGGTGATCGAATCGGCGTCCACTCGAAGTCGATAGCCGCCCTGGCTGCCTCGGATGCTTTCCACCCATCCTCTTGCACGTAGGGTCCGCATGATCTGCAGCAAAAAAGGACCGGGAATCTGATGCTTCTCAGTGATCTCGCTGGCTGAAATCGGCGTGGGGTCATCGACGCGCAGCGCCAATTCCAACATGGCGAGCGTGGCGTAGTGAACACGGGCTGAGATCGACATGACGGGGACCTAGGAAGTGTGCAGTCCGCACTCGGTCTTCTGAAATCCGCTCCAACGCCCGGCCCGTTCGTCTTCGCCCAGCTGCGTTGCTCGGGTGCAAGTCTTGCATCCCACGCTGGTGTATCCCTGGTCATGCAGCGGGTTGTACGGAATGCCGTGCTTGTTGATCATGCCCCAAACATCCTGCTTGGTGCTGTTGGCCAACGGGCTGACTTTGACCAACTGGAACTTGCGATCCCAGCCAACCACGGGTGCCTTCGCACGGTCCGGGCTTTGGTCGCGGCGAATCGCGCTGGCCCACGCGTGCCACCCCTTTGCCGCCTGGTGCAGGACCTTGATCTTGCGATCAAAGCAGCACCGCGTGGGATCGGACTTGTAAACCGGACCACCGTTGGCCGCTTCGTACTCGGCAACCGATAGCTCCGGATACTTGAATTCCACTTCAATGCCGTAGCGTTGCTTGACTCTTTCTCGCAGATCAAGCGTTTCCTGAAACTGGTATCCCGTTTCAAGATTGAAGATCGGCGTCTCCGGAGCGATCTCCGAAAGCATGTGGATGATCGTCATTCCCTCGGGACCAAATGCCGTGGCCATCGTGAACTTGGGCGAGTAGCGATCCACCGCCCACCTCAAAATCTCTTGCGGTGTTGCCGATTCAAGCTTCTGGCTCTCCGCCTCCAACTCCGCCAGGAACGATTCGGTTGGCTCCAGCGGTGGGTCGGCCGCCAAGGCACCTCGATCGGGGTCCACGCCGTCGATCGAAAACAGTTGAAGTGGCGGCGCGGGAGACGGCGTCTTCTGAGGGGGAGAAGCGTCGCTGGTCGGCGAATCAGACATCAAATCAATCGAAGTGCGATGGGCGGCGGACATGGGTGTACCAAGAATCGAGGTGGCCCGGATGCCAATACCGTACAAACATGATCAAGATAGTCAAGTTTGATTATCGTCCACCGATTTGACGAAGTTGAGGGGAAAAGACGATTAGGATGGATGCTGTTGAAGGCGAAATCATTCAGGACTCTTTTCGCATGCCAAGACGAATTCGCTCGATGAGACGCCCGACTGCTCTAAATCTCCGTCCTGGTAATGGAGCGTTCGCTGGCCGATTCGCGGTTCTGGCAATGCTTCTCTGTTGCGGGCCAGTCGCCCTGGCGATCGACACCGTGGAACTGTCGGGTGGAGGGCGTCTTGGCGGACGCGTCAAACGTGTCCCGTCCAAAAGCGCGGTGTACGTGAAGATCGACAGCGAAATGATGGTCAGCCTTCCCGAGAGCCGTGTCACTCGCGTGGTCGAGTCTTCACGGCTGTCTGAGTACCGCCGCCGAGCCGCCGTTGCCGACGAGAACCCGGAAGCCCACTATCTGCTCGCGATCTGGTGCAAAAAGCAAATGGCCGAGAGTGGATTATCACTGTTGGCCCAGTACCGGTACCACATGCAGCGAACGATCATGCTGGCCCCCGAGCACTCCAAGGCTCGTGCAGCGCTTGGCTACGTTCCAACGCCCAACGGTTGGCGGCTTGCGGTCGACGTCAAGCGTCAGCAAGGCATGATCCGTGCTCCCAGCGGTTGGACAATCCCTGAGGTTGCGGCACTGGAGAAAGCCAAGAAGGCTGCCGAGGTGCAAACAAAAAAATGGAATCGTGAGATCAGCAAGCTTCGCACGTCCGCGATGAAAGGCGATCCCGAAGCGTTTGCAACGCTGCAGTCGATTGACGATCCGCTGGCATCTGAGGCGGTGGCCAAGGAGTTCACCAAGAACACCAGTCAACCACGTCGACTGCGCGAGTTGTGGCTATCACTGCTGGGAAGGTTTAAGACGGGTCCCGCCACGATGGCGCTGGTTGCCGCCGCGAGACAAGAGTCGGATCCGGTCATCCGCGAGAAAGCGGTCAGCGTGCTTCAAAGCTACGCGGCCGGGCGATCTTCGGCGATCTCGTCTTACTTGGCCGACTTGCGAAGCGGTTCGCGACGTATCGTCCAAGCCGGTGCACGGGCGCTTCAATACTTTCCCGACCCCGAGTTGGCTTTTGAGTACATCGACGCATTGGTGACCGAACACATTCCGGTCCAAACTCAGTCACCTGAGATTCAGGTTGGTTTCGGCAACGATGGCAGCATGGCCAGCGGAATGGGACGAAAAGAAAAACCCAAACCGGTCCCGATGAGGAACAAGGAGGCTCTGGTTTTGCTGCAGCTGATCGAACCGGACGTCAATTATGGCTATGACGAAGCGCGGTGGCGTCAGCACTTCGCCCACAAATTCGGCTCGTACGAAGGCGACCTGCGTCGCGATCCGTAGCTCGGTCAGCGGTCAGCGGTCAGGAAGGAAGAAGCGGTGGGGCTGTTAGCGATTCACCTCGTTCCATGGCTCTGCCGTGGAACGCACTGCACCGGAGGCTCCGCCTCCACGCCGCACTTTCACCGAGCCTCTCAGTCCAAGTCGGAAGAAGCTACGAATCAGTCAGAAGGCGGCTTTCTGGAGATCCTTCGCTGACGCTTCTGGTTGGGATCTCCATCGTTTCATGGCTCTTCCACCCAATCTCCCCAATTTTCTGCCCATCAATTTTTTGTCAGTCTCTTCCCTTCTTCTGTCTCGTCATGTTTCTGCCAGATCCCACCAGCAGCGATTGGGGATCAAGCAACGACATCGCTTTCATCCAGTGACATGACACCACTGGAAACGGGGCGCGCGACGGCTTCCTTGGACTTCCGATTGCGACGGACCAGCAGGTAGACGCCGGCGCCGACGACCATCAGAAGCGGGACGGCCACCAACGGTCGATAAAACATCCATGCGGTCGCGATCGTCAGCGGTGCCAAGATCATGGTCAGCCCCAGACCGATCAGGAAACCGCCAGCACCGACCACTCCGCCCAGTAACGGAATGACGTCCGCCAACACAGCCAGCGGACGTGTCAACAACGTGAAGCCACCGAGCATCAATCCGCAACCGACGATCCGTAGAATCCAAGTCAA
>JBCCUO010000268.1:0-5846 GCA_039196805.1 Planctomycetota bacterium
GTAGCGACCCGCTCGGTGCCGACAAGATGGATTTGGCCCGATCGCCCCGCAAAATCGAACCTATTTGACGTTTTTCAGCCCTAAGGACCCGATCCGCGGCGGTTGGGTTCGCAACAGCGTCGACGTCCCCCGGGTCGGCTTTGCTTGACGAGCGTCACGATGGCGGGTCACTGTCCCCGCTCTGCGTGTTGGGTTCCACTAGAAATCGATGCTCAGTCCGTCGTGGGCAACCGCCACGCGACCAGGAAACTGGTCGGTAATCGTGCTGATCCCAATCGGGTCCTCGGCGTCTTCCAGCGGATTGATGTGTGTCAACAACAGTTGGCTGGGTGAAATCTGCTCGGCCAACTGAGCCGCGCGACTGGCGTGCGTGTGTCCGGTCTTCTTCGCGTGGGACGCCGCCGAGTCGCGAAAGTAGCACTCGTGCATCAGCAGATCGGGCCGGCCGGCCCAGTCAATCGCTTCCGCGGAAAGGTCGCCGGTTGTGTCGGTCGCATACACCAGAGACTTCGGCGGCGAGTTGAGCGCCCAGTCGATGCGGAACGCAAGGGAACCTCCAGGGTGCTGCTGGACGCGCCAGCGAACCGTAGCCATCAACCCGGTTTCGGCCGAACCGACGGGAAACGATTCCCGATCGTCGATCGGGCACCACTCGGCCGACAGCGGAACCGGAAAGATCAGCTCGTGGAACAGATGTTCGCGAATCGCCTGCAGTTTGGCTGCCTGCCCCCAGATCCGGATCTTCTTCAGCGGTCGCTGGTACAAGACATCCAACAGAAATGTCAGCCCAACCGTGTGATCCAGGTGAGCGTGAGACAGCAAGATGTCCAGCTCGTCGGTCCGCAGCAATGGCGGCAAGCGGAACATCCCGGTGCCGGCATCCAACAGAACGCCTGATTCCGGCAACAGATAGCAAGAGGTGTGCCGCGTCGCGTTCGGGTGGTAGCCCACCGTGCCAAGACATTCCAGTCGCATCAAAGGGTCTCGCTGTCATGATCAGGCCAAGTCAAACGAGTGTACCGTAGCAGACGCTGAATGGTCGGCGGTGGTCCGTCGGGCTTGCCAGGCCTTGTGACCGTCGATATTCTCGGCTCCTTGCCGAACCTCACCTGGTCAGCCGTGTCGATTCGATGCGGCGGCGGTGTCGTGCTTCACTCAAGCGGATGTGGCGGAATTGGCAGACGCGCTAGACTCAGGATCTAGTGTCCGATAAGGACGTGGAAGTTCGAATCTTCTCATCCGCACTCCGGCCCCTTTCGGTTTCTCTCGGTGGTTGCCTTCTGGACGGGTACCAAAACCCTACGTGGCTTCCGCTCCAAAATCGTAGCGGAACGCGCGGAGAGTTTCGGCCGCTACCAGAGTCCATCGAACAGGCGCGTGCCGATCCGGACCATCGTGGAACCTTCTGTGATCGCAGCTTGGAAGTCTCCGCTCATCCCCATCGATAGTTCGGGCAGCGGCAAAGCGAACTCCGCTTGCATTCGATCTCGCAGTTCTCTGACGGCGGCGAACTGACGTTGAGCGGCGTCCGCTTCGGTTCCCCAGCCAGCCATCGCCATCAAGCCGGCGACCCGAACGCCTGACTTGGGCACTTCGAGCAGTAGTCGTTCAAGTGACGGCACATCCAGGCCCGTCTTGTTTGCGTCCCCACTGATGTTGACCTCCAGCAAGCAAGCCACGGTCCGCTGCTGCTTCACCGCCTCGCTCGCGATCGCTTGCAACAACCGTTCGCTGTCGACCGAATGAATCATGTGCACGTGACGCAGTGTTGGCCGAACCTTGTTGCGTTGCAGGTGACCGATCTGATGCCAACTCGCGCGACCAACCATTTCCGCCGATTCCGCCTTCTCGCAAAGCACCTGCGGTCGGTTTTCTCCGAGGTGCCTGCAACCGGCATCCACCAACAGGCCCGTGATCTCCGCATCGACGTACTTGCTGACTCCGATGACCTGGACATCTCCGACCGATCGACCCGCGACCGAGGTCGCCTGATCCACCTCCGCCAAGAGCGTTTGCCAGTTAGCTGCGATCTTGTCAGTCGCCGCCTTGCGGTCCAGCTTGATCGACTCAAGCGTCTGCATCAGTGTCCACCGTGATCAGCTCGTCGACCGATCCATCGCCCGTGTCGAAACGACCGCAGAAGAAGTCGGCGATCAAATGCTTGCCCAGAACGGTTCGGCATCGCGGTTCGCCCAGCGACCGATAGATCAGCCACTGTTCACTGCCGACCTGAACGCGAAAGCCCACCGCTTCCTGATCGTCGACCAGTCGCAATTCATCGGCGACGGTCAGCTTGCGCCACGTGCGTTTTCGTTTGAACCGACGCGACTGGAAATCCAACCACAGGGGCGCGTAGAGGGCGCCTTGTCCTCGGGCTGTAAAAACGGCGTTGCCATCGGGGCTGGGCTCAAGTGCGCCGTCGGTGGGTCCCACGCGCCATTCGGACGCAACCAGCGGAAAGACGAGCCCACGCGACTTGCCATCGTGCAACAGCGCCTCTCGCGTCTCGTCTTGAACCTGCAGTTCGACCGAAGACTCCAAGGGCAGCTTGCAGGAATACTCGATCTTACCGAGCGGTTTCTCCGGTGCATTGCCTCGGTCCTCGATCTCACCGGAGCCAAGATGTTCGGGCAAGATCACGTCGGCCATCATCACGCAGCGGTCATCACGAACCAGCATCATTTGCCGCTGCAGCACCATCCCTCCGGTCCATGGTTGCTCAATCTCAACGTAGTGAACATCGTCGTCGGTGTATTCGCACGTATTGATCCAGTCGCCTTGCGGATGCTGTTGTGCGCCGTCCAAACTGACGGTCGTCTGCCAATCGCCGGCCATCACACGTGACTTGCCGGCGAATAGCTCAATCGCGACGGTTTCGGATCGATAGTCCATGTGAACCCGTCCACGCCTCACATCCCACTCGGGAATCAAGTACGCGACCTTGGCGTCTTCACTGTGCATCATCGATTCGGGAAGCGAAACCAGGTACGCCAGTCGCCCGCCCGACTTTGACTTCCCCAGTGCTGCCGAGATCGCTGGTCCCAGCATCTCTTTGTCCAGCTTCATGCACTGGGCCAGCAAGCCACCGTCACGCAAGTCATCCACCAAGTCACGACGCGCGGCATCGCAAAATGCGGTCGTGCCGTCATGCAACGTCATGCCTGCCACCCAGGTCGCCAAATCGATCAACACCGCTTGCTGGCGTTTCTTTAGCTTCGCTGCCGACAATTCCGCCACCAACGCCGCGCAGCGAATCGCCGAGGCCATCGCCAACCGAGACTCGTGCGGCGATTCCACGGCCAGCTCAACCGCGGTCTGGCCACCGTCCGCCCATTCCTGCCACTGCTGGATCGCGGACTTCTTCAGACGACCACACGAGGGCACGTCCTCCAATTGCCATGCCAGCAACATGCCCATTTCCGCGGAAACCAGAAGGCGCTGCGGCGTGTGCGAATCACAACGAACCAACGAAGCCTCCCGCAGTTCCAAGAGTCCTCCGACCAGATCCCACCACGTCTGATGGTGCAACACCTGCGAAAGCGAAGGCAAGGCGGCCGCCCAGACCACGGCCGAAGCGGCATCGCAAACCGAAAGCCGATCGGCGTGCGCATCACGCAGTGACTCCAAGTAAAGCTCGCAGTGCGTTTGCCAGGGCACGTCGGCAAATCGCTTGGCCGACGGCGAGGCTTTTCCCGCAAGCTGGGACAACGCATCGGTCGTCTGGTCGACCGGTCCCCCCTGGGCGGCGGCGAATCCCCAGCGATAAACCGCACCCGCGGTGCCGGGCATGTCTTGAAGTGACCCCAACGACTGCGACTGAAATCGCTGGCTGATCTGACGACAGAGCTGATCCCATTTCGATTGATCCGTCTCACTCGACGGTGGCTGGGCGGCTTTCGCACGTCGGCGACTTCGTTTGGTCTTGCGAACGGGGGAAGAGGACGACATGGACGCCACGCATGGGAAGCTGAATAATGAACGAACGTCGAATCCGATCGTGACGACACCACGTCCACGCGGACACCAAGTCAACACGATCGAGCCCGACCAAGTTTCGATACCTTAGTCTCAGTAACCCGAGTCGTTTAGTGCCAACCCAACGACAGCCCTCGCCCAGTCGCACCCGATTGGCCCCCGACATTCCTTGGGGCCTGCTGCCGTCCCGCAGTCGGTGGCTTTCTTTCGCGGTGATTACGATCAGTGTTTCGTGTCTGGGTGCGTTTGCCGCGGCTCAGGACCTACCCGCAGTCAACGACGACGACTCTCCGCAGAGGGAATTGACCCAGGAGGAGTTCGATCGACGGCTGGCCGAGGAAGAAGCCAGACGCCCGGATCGGCTGGCAGCCAAGGCATTCTTGCCACCCCCACAAGCAAAGCGACTCAGCAAGGACTCGCACCTCTGGGTCGACGTGAATCGAAAACGCGTCTACGTCGATGGTTACGTGGCGATGAAGCGCGGGCCGCTGGAGATGTTCGCGTGCCCCTCGGGCACCAAGGAACACGAGTCGGTTGTGGCCGTGCTGGCCAAGTCCAGCGAGGTTCATCCCGCCTTGTTGGCCGTCGGTGCGTCCACTGGAACGCCCGTCCGCTTTCAACCCCGATTTCTACCTCCCACAGGACAGCAAATTCGAGTTTGGGTCACGTGGTTTGACGATGCCGGCAAGTTCCGGGTCAGCGACGCGCGCCGCTGGGTCAAAAACCAACGCACGCAAAAGCAACTCAAGGAAGACTGGGTGTTCGCGGGCAGCAGCGAGTGGAAGGATCCCGAAGATGGCAAGGTGTACTACGAAGCCGACGCGGGCGACCTGATCTGCGTTTCCAACTTCGCCAGTGCGATGATGGACGTCCCGTTCGAAAGCAGCGCCGATGCGGATGCCTTGGACTTCGTTCCGTTTGAGTCGCGGATTCCCAAACGGGGAACCCCGGTTCGGCTGGTACTCATTCCGATTCCTCTACCTCGTGACCCTAGCCCTGATGGTCAGGGCCCGCCGAAATTGAAGGGCGACCCCAACCGGGAACCGACCGAAGCGGTGCTCGCTTTGCGCCCCAAGTCGAGCGATGCAGCCGGGCCGGATCGCTAGTCGTGTCCTGCCAAGATCCAACCGTTGTCCTGGTGGGCATCGGCGTCGTCGGGGAAGCGATCTTGCACGCCCACTTGGATGCGGGGGTGTCGCTGGTCGTCGCCGACATCGATCCGTCGGCACTTCAGCAGGCCACAACAAAAGCGATCAGTGGACGAAGTGATTTTAAAGCCTCGTCCGCAACGTGGCCAACAGATGGTCTGAATGCGGTGGCTCTGGTGCAACGGGATGCCTCCATTCCAACGATCCGTCAAGCCGATTGCCGTTTGGTCATTGAATCAATTCCCGAACGATTGCCAATCAAACAGGCATTCTACGCCGAGCTAGAGACATGGTGTGGCCCGCAAGACGTGCTGTGCAGCAACACATCAACTCTTCGGCTGGCAGACATCGCGTCTCAGATGACTCGCGCCGAACGATTGGCGGGCTTGCACTTCTTCATGCCGGTCGCTCAGCGCAGCGGCGTCGAAGTCGTTCGTCACCCGCGAACGGACCCAAGCGTGATTTCCGCTTGTCGAGACCACTGCAGGCGAATCGGCAAGACCGCCATCGAGGTCAAGGATTCGCCCGGATTCGTGGTCAATCGGATGCTCACGCCCTACCTCAATGAAGCCTTGCGGCTGCTGACTGCGGGGGCGAAGCCCGATCAATTATCGGCAGCCGCAATGGCGTACGGCATGCCGCTTTCACCCCTGGAGCTGATCGATTGGATCGGCACGCGCACCGCGTTCGATGCCGGCCGAGGGTTCTGGCAGGCGTTCCCAC
>JBCCUO010000269.1:0-5824 GCA_039196805.1 Planctomycetota bacterium
GCGGTGCCCCAATACGCTTCCGATGTTGCAGATCACCGGCGCTCGGCCAAGTCGCAAGGCGGGCAAGCTGGCTCGAATCAACTCGGCCGGCGCGAAAAAATTGACCTCCATGATCTGCCTGAGACGATCAGCCGTTGCTTCGGCGAACGGACCGATCGCTCCGATGCCGGCGTTGTTGACCAGCAAATCAAGCCGGCCGTTGCCCAATTCGACAGCGGCATCGAGCATCCTCTGTCTGGTTTCCGCCTGAACGATATCCCCCTGGACAGCGACCACTTGAGACTGGTTGGCCAGTGAAGCCAAGTCGTCCAGACGCGCGCCGCGGCGAGCCGAGGCCACCACGTGGCACTGTCGCTCGATTAGCAACTGGCACATGCAGCGACCAATTCCGCTGCTGGCGCCGGTGACCACGGCCACAGCACCTTCTGGTTTCCAACGCATCGCTACTGGGACCCGGGCTTTGTGATCAAGCAAACTCCCGTTTGCAAGCGACTTCTCCTTTTCAAGCGACTTCGCCGGGCATTTGATCCAGGGTGACGCCTTCGATCAGCGGCGTGGTCACCGTCGTCTCCGAAGCATCTGCTGGTGACGATTCCGACTCGGATTCCGTTGCCGGCATCACGAGACCGGAAACTGGTTTGACCGATACGGCAGAGCGATGGACTGGCCCCATCGCACCGGCGGGCATTCGGACACGGACGGTGACGATCTGATCACCGAAGTCCCGAGAGACCACTTCGCCCTTCGCAGACAGGTAGCTCAACAGCCTGCCGTCCGATGGTTCAACTTCGACATCGATGTCTTCGAACTCGCGTCCCAGGGCTTCGCCCACCGCCTCAGTCAGGATCTCAAGTCCCTTGCTCGCTTTGGCGCTGACCGGAATCGCATTGGGATAACGATCGAGAACACGATTAAGCACTTGAGGAGAATCGATCTGATCGATTTTGTTCAGCACCAAAAGCGTGTCCTTCTCTTCGATCTCAAGCTCTTGCAAGACTTTGTAGACAGCCGAGATCTGCTCAAAGACATTGGGACTGCTGGCATCCGCAACGTGGAGCAATAGATCGGCCTGCCGGGTCTCTTCCAACGTGGACTTGAAGCTGGCCACCAGCTGGTGAGGCAGGTCACGGATGAAGCCGACGGTGTCACTCAATAACACTGTGCCCCAACCATTGAGGTGCCAACGTCGCGTGCGCGTGTCCAACGTGGCGAACAGCTTGTCCGCCGACTCGACTCCTGCCGTGGTCAACGCGTTCATCAACGTGCTCTTGCCGGCGTTGGTGTAACCGACCAGTGAAACCGTGGGCGCTTCCTTGCGTCCGGAAACTTGCCGCTCGCGACGGCGTTCCACCTTGGACAGCTCTTCCTTTAAGTCATGGATTCGCTTTTGTGCCAACCGGCGGTCGACTTCCAATTGCTTTTCACCAGGGCCACGCATGCCGACGCCCATCGACTGACGCGACAAGTGAGTCCACATCCGCTTCAAACGAGGCAACGAGTACTCCAACTGGGCAAGTTCGACTGCCAGACGGGCTTCGTGCGTGCGAGCGCCGGTCGCAAAGATGTCCAAGATCAATTCGGTCCGGTCCAGCACCGTCGCGCCAGTTGCTTTTTCCAGATTGCGAATCTGGGCGGGGTTGAGGTCATTGTCAAAGATGATCAGATCGGCGTCGTGCCGTTCGACCATTTGACGCAGTTCTTCCACCTTGCCGCTGCCGAGATAAGTCGAATGACTGGGCGTGCTGCGGCGCTGACAGAGTTCGTCAACGACCTGGGTACCGGCGGTGGTGGCCAGTCCGTGAAGCTCTTCCAATGGATCAGCTTCTACCGTCTGCTCGGGCAAAATCAGCCGAGCCAGAATGCTACGCTGGGGCGAATCATCCTGCGTCGTGTATTTTTCTCGCACGGTTTAAGGGGGTGCCTCCGATGAGCGATTCCAATCCGGTAAACCTCCGCGTCTTCCGGTACTCAAGTATACACGACGTCTGGCGACCTGGCAGGTTCGCTTTTTCGCGGGTGGGATCCGCATCCGACTTGTCGCAGCGGCCGCCAATGACCACCAGCGCTGGCATTTTGCGTTGATCGAGGGAGTCACAGGTCGAGGCTAAGGCGTCATTTCGACGGGAAACACGCGGTACGGTTTCCAATGGGTTCCTGCACGGTGCAGGATCGCTCGTAGCTGGCCATCGGGAGTGATCGCGGCCGCTTCCTGCGTCTCGTCCGCTTCGGTCGCCACTATCGCCTGGCCGAAGCCGAGCTGTGCGACGCCCTGAGGCGTCAGCGGTACGCGCGGTAGATCATTCATCCCTTCGATCAGAGGTCGCAATCTAGATTCGATCGAGGCTCCGCGAAGGTCGCAAACCGATACCGCATCCGCTAGTTGAAAGCAGCCGACTTCGGTGCGAACCAAGTCCGTCATCACGGCATCGCAGCCGAGAGCACCGGCAAGGTCCACGCCCAAACTGCGGATGTAGGTTCCCGAACCGCAGGTGATGTCCAGTTCCATGTGATCGCAGGAAAACGAAACCACCTCCAGTGAATGGACTTGAACCAATCGGGTTGGCATGTCGAACGCTTTGCCCTGACGAACCAAATCATAGGCTCGCTGGCCCTGGATCTTGACGGCCGAGAAGTCGGGTGGTTTTTGCGTGATCTCACCGATAAACGCCAGCGCCGCCTGGCGAATCTGCGCAAGCGAGGGACGTGAATAGTGGGGCTGCTGCGTCAGGGCCTCTTCCAAATCGGCCGATCGGCTGGACCATCCCAACCGAAAGATTGCTCGGTATCGCTTGGCCGATCGTTGCACATACGGCACCAGTCGAGCGGCCGGACCGACTCCCAGCACCAGGACTCCGCGTGCCAGTGGGTCAAGCGTCCCAGCATGCCCAACCTTGGTGCTGCGAAACCGACCCTGCGCGATGTTGACTAAGTCGCGGGACGTCATTCCGGGTGGCTTGTTGCAGCAGAGAAAGCCGTATGTCGTCGGGATCGAACGCGGATCCAAATCGAAACCGGGTGTTGTGATAAAGTCGAAATCGTTAGCCTGCTGACGCCCCAGGGCTGCCGCCCGAACCGAAGTTGACGTTTCGTCGCGACGGCCCGCCTGTCCATTCAAGGTTTGATGGAAAACTGACATGAGCGATGCCCCTGGACCGCTCGATTCGCTGGATGATTCGCCTTCTCTGAGACCCGAGGAACGGCTGGTTTTGGAAGGGGAACGGTTCAGCGTTCACGAGATGCAGCTGATTGGGGATGATGGTAAGTCTTACAAACGTGAGGTCATTCGTCATCCCGGTGCTGTCGTCTTGCTGCCGCTGCTGGACGACGACCGCGTTGTCATGATCCGGAACGCTCGGCCGACTGTCGGCGAAGTCCTGCTGGAGTTGCCCGCTGGGACGCGTGAGCCGGACGAAGCCCCCGAGGTGACGGCACGCCGGGAGCTGGCTGAAGAGACCGGCTATGTGGCCGAGAAGTTCGATGAGCTGCATCGCTTTTATTCAGCCCCTGGAATCAGTGACGAGATGATGCACCTGTTTGTCGCTCGCAGTCTGACCGAGGGCAAACCGGATCGTGAGGCGGTCGAGCAGATCGAGAACCAGATCGTTCATCGCGACCAAATCGAGTTGATGATCCGCGAGGGAAAGATCCGCGATGCCAAGACACTGATCGGTCTGTACGCATTTCTGTTCCACTCCGCACGGACCGCGTGATATGTCGCTGCCCCTCTTTCGACGCTGCTTCGCCGAGTTGATCGGAACGTTTTGTCTGGTCGTGATCGGTTGCGGGGCGATCGCCGTTGACAGCCGGACCGAGCTGCTGGGGCATCCCGGCGTCGCGATCGTTTGGGGACTGATCGTCATGACGATGATCTATGCCATCGGCGATTTGAGCGGTGCCCACATCAACCCCGCCGTGTCGATTGCCTTTGCGGTGGTCAAACGGCTGCCATGGATCGATGCCTTGGTCTATTCGGTCAGCCAAGTCTTGGGCGCGATCCTGGGCGCCGCGGCCATCGTGGTGATCCTGGGCGTGGACGACTCCAAACTCGGCAGCACGATGATCACGGTTCCACCGTTCGCCGGATTGGCAGTGGAATTCCTGATGACCGCGATGCTGATGTTCATCGTGATGGGAGTATCGACGGGCGCCAAGGAAAAGTCGATCACCGCGGGTCTGGCGGTCGGCGGCACGATCGCGATGCAAGCCTTTGTTGCCGGACCACTCACGAAAGCGTCGATGAACCCGGCTCGTAGCCTGGGCCCGGCGATCGTCGCCACTTACCCCGATCACCTCTGGTTGTATTTGGTCGGCCCTTTCGCCGGAGCGATCACGGGAGCTTGGGTCTACCAGGCCCTTCGTGGTGACGATCCGCAAGTGCCGTAACCGGGCGGTGGCGCACCGCGACTGATGGAACGGAATCGCCAGAACGAATCATCCTGGATCACCTAAACGGTTGAACTACCACCCCATTGATCCTGGAACGCCTTTGAAGGGACCGACAACGTCGGGGGTGATCCAGCCGCCATAGAATCCTCCTGGCTGCGGAGTGACCGGATGATCGTCCACGTAGCAAGCATCCAACGGGCCGGCATAGAAAGCAATGTGCTTCGCGATCAACGAAAAGCGTTTGGTGGGTGTTGGGTAGTACCAGCCAATCCGCGGCAATCGGGTCGCATCCGGCATGTCAAGATCGACGTAGCGCGCCGAACCCTTCCATTCGCAGAACGAATCGCCTGTGACGGTTGGAAGCCAACCGATGCGGCAGTCGCTGGGTGGAAAGTAGTAGACCGGCGGGTGACTGGTCTCCAGCACTCGATAGCCTGACGTGGTCTCCGCGATCACTTTGTCCGCGTGCACGATGCGAAGCAACTTGGTCACTGGCTGCAATTCAGGCGGACGTGGATATCTCCAAACGGACTCTTGGCCCGGCCCCACAGGATCTGGTTTGGGATGCATGCAATCGGATCCTAACTCTGGAGGAGTGATGTGGTCGCAGGTCGATCACTGCGATTATGTTGTCATGGAAACCGTCATCCTGCGTAACGAGACCTGAGCGCGTGTCCCAGCCTGATTCTCTTGACTCCTCCTCGTCCAATCCCTATCGATCTCCGGTGGATTCTGACGACGTCGGAGCAGCTTGTTTGTTGGCCGATTCACCTCCGTCGACGACGGAGCCTGGCGAACCGAGTGTCGGCGGTTCCGAGGATTTGCTGGCGATTGTGATCGCCTGGAGTGTGCTGTTGATCGGGCTGGTCAGCGTGGTTGCGGGCTCCGCACTGGGAGAAAGCGACCAGACGGTCAGCTTGCTGAAGGGCTTCGTCGCCAAACCTGGGGCTTGGACCAATTCGCCTCTGGAGGCCTTTGTACCGCAACCAAAGGACGGCAATGCCGTCGCTGCCATCTGGCCGGGAGTGCTGGGGGCATTCGTCATGGTGTCAGCACTGTTTGGGTCCGCCGCGTTGGTTCGCAAACAGAACTTGGGCAAGTTCTTGAAAGCCGTAGCAGCGGTCTTCGTCTTGGCAACGTTGGCCTATGTGCTGGCGGGTCAGAAGTTAGTCAAAGCCTACAACCTGGAGTATGCCTTGTGGGCCTTGGCGGTTGGACTGGTAATCAGCAACACGATTCGCACTCCGGCATGGCTTCGCCCCGCCGTTCAGACGGAGTTTTTCATCAAGGCTGGCTTGGTGCTGTTGGGGGCAGAAATCTTGATGAGTCGACTGTTGACGTTGGGCGTTCCCGGCATCTTCGTTGCGTGGGTCGTCACACCCATCGTTCTGATCACGACGTACTGGTTCGGACAGAGAGTGCTGAAAATCGGTTCGCC
>JBCCUO010000270.1:0-5814 GCA_039196805.1 Planctomycetota bacterium
CCATCCCAAACGCATTGGTAGCCACGATCGCATTCAGCTCGCCACCCATGAACGCCTCTTGCACCCGATGTCGCTGCTCAGGCAACATTCCAGCGTGATAGCAGGCGATAGGCTGGCCGGCCTTCCCGACCAGGCGCTCAGTCAACTCCTCGCACCGTTTCCGGGTCGAGCAATAAATGATGCCTGATTCATCCGGATGGTCCTGCAGCCGCTGAATGATCTGGGCGTCCTTTTCTTGATCGCTACCGCACTGCAAGACGGACAACCGCAGGTTGGATCGCGCGAATCCGGTCACGAAAACCTTGGGATCGCGCAGCCCCAGCAACTGCCCGATGTCCTCTCGCACCATCGGTGTGGCCGTCGCCGTCAACGCAATCGTCTGCACTCCATCCAAGTACCGCTCACGGAACATTCCCAATCGAGCGTAGTCGGGTCGGAAATCATGACCCCATTCGCTCACACAATGGGCCTCATCAACGGCCAACAGCGTCACGTTGGCGCCCGCCACCGCATCCAAGAACAACCGGTTTCTTAATCGTTCCGGCGCGACGTACACGAGGTCCACTTCGCCACGCGACATTGAGGCCATCGCGTCTTGCTGCTGATGGCTCGTCAGACTGCTGTTGATCAGCCGTGCTCGAATGTCCAACCGCTCAAGCGCATCAACTTGATCCTTCATCAGCGCGATCAACGGTGACACCACGATCGTCGTCCCGGACCGCATCAAGCTGGGCAGTTGGTAACACAGACTCTTGCCGCCACCCGTCGGCATCACGCACATCACGTCCGCCCCACCCGAGACAGCGTCAACGACATCTCGCTGACCCGGGCGAAATGCGTCCAACCCGAACCGCGCCAGCAGGCCGCCGGGATCGGCAACCACACCCGTCGCCGGAGCAAGCGAGCGATCCGTGATGGGCGACTGATCGTCCAACTAATTCACCAACGTCTGTAGCGCGGGCAGGTTGTTTTGTATCGCTTGCGCATCTTCATCCGTTACGCCCAGATTCGTCACGTGCAGCGTCTTCAGTTTGTCCAGACCCCGGATCGACTTAACGCCCTCCGGTGTGATTGAAGTCTTGCCCAAGTGCAGGAAGTCAAGCTGGGGCAGCGAATTAATGACCGACACGGAAGCGTCACTCACGGGCGGAAGATTGTCCAGATTCAGCGACGTCAGTTGCGTCATCCCCTTCAATTTGGCAACGCCATCATCGTCAATCTTGGTCAGCCAGAAGTTGACCTTGCGCAGCTTGGGCATCTTGGTGATCGCGTCCATCCCTTGGTTGCCGAAGTCGGTCTCCGCCAACTCCAAGTCGACGATGTTCGTTGTCGACAACGGAGCAAAAGCATGACCCGTGATCTTGGTCTGGCGCAACTTCAACGTCACCAGCGCGGGGAACTTGGCGACCGACGTCAAGCAGGCATCGGTGACCGGTGTCCCAAACAGCATTAACTCTTTCAAACGCGGAAGTCCGGCAATTTTGTCCAGCCCGGCGTCGGTGATCCCCGTCGACAACAAACCCAAGGCACCAAGGTTGCTAAGCGATCCGATCACTGCCACGCTCTGATCGTTGACAGCATCCCCTCCCACGCGAAGGTTGCGCAATTTCGACAAGCCTCCGATCTGGGCGACCCCCATGGGCGTCAACTTCGATGCTTCGGTGTAGTACAGCAATTCCAATTGGTCCGCCTCGGCCAATCGCGCAAGCGTTGCATCCCCCAGGGATGTCTTCTCCGCACGAAACCGCTTCAGTTTGGGCAATCCCGTCAGAGGCTTGACGACATCGTCGCTGAAGAACTCTCCCTTCAGTAGCACCTCACCCACAGAGTCGGTCTCGCTGACAGCTCGAATCACCGACATCACCGATTGCGCCGAGACGTTTCGCAGATCGGCTTGAACAACGGTATCGCCGGAACGTTTCAGACTCAGTCCGACCTCCGCGTCCGCTTCTAACTCGGCCAGCGGACGTCCATCATCGGGCGGAAGTGGCGCCGAGTCCTCAATGGTTTCCGCATCGGAATCTTGCACTTTGGCTTCCGCCGCGGTGCGGAGATCTGTCGTCGTGCGTCCCGAATCGCACCCATTGGTCAAAATCGCAGTCGCCGCCCAAGTGACACCAGCGAGCAGGCCCATTGGCACTCGACCCAATGGACGACAACGTCCACGAAAGAGGAATACAGAAGGCATGCAGGGATTCCGGGGAGCAGAGGGAGAAGAGGTTTGACGATGCTGATACTATCACGCATCGAACAAGGAAAGAAAATGGACGACCAGTGGGAAAGACGCTCGATACAGGACGAAGGGAGCTACGTCTGTGATAGCTGTGGCGAAGAGATCGTGATTCCGCTGGATCTGCTGGCCGGCCGCTCTCAAGAATACGTCGAGGATTGCCCCGTCTGCTGCGTGCCCCACCTGATCCATGTCGAGCTGGATGAAGAAAACACCCACGTGTGGGCCGAGCCAGAGCAAGATCGCTACTCGTGAGTGACCCCCAAATCGAACTCCGGCTTTCGGTCGCTCCGGGACTCCAGCCCGTCACATCGCAGACCGACATCGCGATCGTCATCGACGTCCTGAGGGCAACCAGCGTGATGACGACGGCCTTATCCAGCGCCGCGGCCGTCTTCACCAGCGGAACGGTCGAATCGGCCCGGCGGCTGGCATCCGAGCTGGCGAGCCAGTCCGATCGTTCGGGAAGGGTCTTGCTGTGCGGGGAACGCGAGTGTTGCCCGATCGAAGGTTTTGACCTGGGAAACTCTCCCGCTGAATACTCGCCCGAAGTGGTGGCAGGAAACACGCTGGTCCTAACGACGACCAATGGAACCCGAGCGATCGCAGCTGCCGAACCGGCGAACGAGCTTGTCGTGGCCAGCTTCTTGAATCTATCCGCGGTGCTTGACCACATCGCCGATAGGGCAAGACGCAGCGACCGGGATCTTCAACTGCACTTGGTCTGCTCCGGCACCAACGGCGAATTGACGAAAGAGGACGTGCTGCTAGCCGGTGCGATCATCTGCCAGCTCCAATCTCGGGATCGGCCTATTCTCCTGGTCGATGACGAACCGGCGCTTGCAGCGGAGATGTGGAGTCTGCGATTCGGGCCAACCTCGCTGCCCGCGGTCGATCCATTGTCCGATGAGCTATCTCGAACCAAGGGTGGCCGAAACCTGGTGGCGGTGGGCTACAGCGACGACCTTCGACGCTGCGCCAGAATCGATCTCTCACAAACGGTCCCGAGACGCGTCGTGGTATCCCCCACTGAGTTTCGCGCGTGAAACTGGAGCCAGCCGCGACCTGACGTTGCGGCCGCGGACCGATCTTTGCTAGCCCCTGACGCTGAGAGTTCCCTTGACCCTCCGCGTTATCGCCGTGGCCGAAGACGAAGACACGACCGAATCAAACGACCCCAAACCAAGCGGCGACCTGCTTTCGACCGGGCTGATGCTGTCGGCGGCCCTGATCGCGATCGCCGGGTTTGCGATGCTGTTCTCGCGTTGGTTTGGGGGCGGGGTACCCGACAAATTCAGGACGCTGCAACTCGCTCGCGCCCAGTACATCAACGATGAACCGGTCGTCGCCGGCAAGCTGGCCGAAAAGGTCGAACTATCAGCGGAGTCAGAAGAGGAAGCCGAGCTGATCGCCGAACGCGACTTCTTGGTCGGCGTCGGGTTGGTTCAGCAAGCTGCCCGCGAAGGCAATTCACGGGAAAAGCGACGACTGCTTTACGACGCGATCCCGATATTGGAATCGTCCGCAAAGCTTGGTTTTCCGCCGGGACGATTCGCGGAAGGACATCGTAATCTGGGCGAGTCCTACTACCGCCTCGGAAAATTCGACCAGGCGATCGCCTCGCTGCAACAGGCCATCGAAATCGACTCGCTGCTGCGGCGGCAGCTGCTGCCCCTGTTGGCCGATTCCCAACTGCATGCCAACGGAGAGCGAAGTCCCGACGCGTTGTCAACGATCGACCTGCATCTGAGCGACCCGGCTCTACAACCGGAATCCCGTCGCCAAAGCCAGCTGATTCGCGTTCAAGCGCTCCTGAAGCTGAATCGATTCGCGGAAGCAGAACGAGCGATCCAGGCAGCTCAAGCAATGGTCCCGAAGGAGACGATCGGGGGCGCGAACAGCAACCAGCGGATGGCCTATCTGGAACAGATCAAGTTGTACACCGGCGAACTAGCGGTGCGAACTGCTCAGCAGCGTTACGGACCGGAACCGGCCGACGCATTCGAGGACCGCACCAATGCGGTGGAGGAACTAGCACCTACGCTGCGACTGCTGGGTGACCTGGAACGGGAGGCGATTCCAAGAGTCGCGTATCGAGCCCGGTTGCTTTCCGCAGACGCCTATCGATGCCAAGGTCGCATTGGCCTTGCGTTGGCGGAGTTGACGACCGTCCGTCAGCAAAGGCCATTTGGCGGCGAAGGGGCGGCCGCTTATCTAATCGAGATGGAATTGCTGGCTCAGCAGGGCCGCGGCAAAGACGCGTTGTTGACCGTCCGCAATATGATTCGCGAAATGGGCGACGAGCGTGGATACGACGCCAGCATGATTCCGTTTGCCGAATTCAAACGTCGAACGTTGGACGCAATCGCCGAGCTACGGCAAAACCGAGAATTTGAAAGCACGATCGATATCGCCAGAGCGTTACCGCCTGTGTTTGAAACTGTGGAATCGCTGATCCAAGAAGGAACCGGATTTCAGCAGTGGGCCGAAGACACCATTCGACAGGGAACCAATCTGGGAGGCGAGACGTCACGCAGCGCGTTCAAGCTGGGTCGGGAACGCTTTCGCGCCGCCGGGGACGCCTTCGCCAAGGCCGCCGAGTTGGAATTCACCAGCAAAGACTATGTCCCCACTTTATGGCTGGCGATTCAGGCCTATCAGGAAGGACGCCACTTCAGTCGCAGCATCGAGTTGTTGGAATCGTATCTTCGCTACGAGGACCGCAGCCTGCGCCCGCGCGGCCTGGTCGCCTATGGACGCGCGCTGCTGGCTGACGGAATGCCCGAAGAGGCGATCAAGTCTCTGACCGAGTGCATCACTCAGTTCGATCGCGACCCACTTCGCTACGACGCGCGGCTGCTGAGTGCGAAAGCGAACGCGGAACTGGGGCAAGTCGATGAAGCCAAGCGGTTGCTTTTAGAAAACCTGGAAGACGGCGACTTGGCCCCCAATAGCCCGACTTGGCGAGAGTCTCAGTTCACGATCGGCGAAATCACTTTTCAAAACGCGTTTCAAAGCTACCTGCAGGCTCAGAAGCTTGCCGATCCCGAAAGACTCGCTGCACTTCGGGCCAATCAACCCAACTTTGAAGATGCAACTCGGTATTTGAACGTCGCCGTTGAGCGATACAGTACGTTCCGCCGCGCAGACTTGGCTCGGTACACGCTAGCCCGCGCTCATGTGCTGGCATCGAAGTTCCCCGCTTTGGAGGCCAAGTCACCCGATGTCTTGGACAGCGCGGCGCGCAGTCAACAGGCGAAGGCGGACACACTGCTCAACCAAGCGTTGGAGGAGTTCGTCAGCCTGAAGAGCGATCTGCTGCGACGTGAAGAGGAACTACGACTGTCGTCGCGCGACGAGTCGATGCTCCGCAATTGCTTCATGGACGAAGCGGACACGCTTCGTGAAATGCGCGAGTTTCAGAAGGCGGCCGAAGCGTATCGCGGAGTCACTCAGCGCTACATGAACGAACCCACCGCGTTGGAAGCGATCATGGGACATGTGACCTGCGCGCGCGAACTGAACGACGACGACAGCGCCGATCGCCTGATCCGTCAGGCCGTCTCCGTTCTGGATCGGATACC
>JBCCUO010000271.1:0-5796 GCA_039196805.1 Planctomycetota bacterium
ATCGTTTTCAAGGTCAACGATTTCGCACAACGCGAAAAGTTGGGCATACGCAGCAAGAGCCCTCGCTGGTTGATCGCTTACAAATTCGAGCGCTACGAAGCTACGACCAAGTTGGAAAAGATTAGCGTGCAAGTCGGCAAGACCGGCACCATCACGCCCGTTGCCCATTTGACGCCCGTCAACATCGCCGACACCACCGTGTCTCGCGCGTCGCTGCACAATGCCGACGAGATCGAACGTTTGGACGTCCGTGTTGGCGACGTGGTCGTGGTCGAAAAGGCGGGCAAGATCATTCCGAAAGTCGTCCGCGTTGAGAAACACCGGCGAACGAGAAAGCTACCCAAGTATCGGTTCCCCGTACGCTGCCCAGAATGTGATTCAGAGCTTCAGAAGGATAACGGTGGTGTCTACATTCGCTGCGTAAATCCCCTGTGCCCCGCGCAGCTTCGCCAGAAACTGATCTATTTCGGCAGTCGAACAGGAATGGACATCGACGGCTTGGGTGAAGAAGTCGTCGACTTGCTGATCGCCAATCACCGTATCCACTCGTACGCCGATTTGTTTCGTCTCACCGTTGACGAGATTGCGGATCTGACTTGGCCCAAAAAGCGAAAGGGCAAAGAAGGTGAACTGATCGAGGTGCAGTTCGGCCGCAAGAACGCAGAGAACCTGTACGCGGGGATCCAGGTCAGTCGGCATCGCGGGTTGGCTCGCATCCTTTCATCCATCTCCATTCGACACGTCGGTCCCAGTGTCGCCCGCCTGATCACGGCCAAGTATTGGACGCTGGAGTCGCTTCGCCAGGCGAGTGTCGAGGATCTAGCCGGCATCCATGAGATTGGCGACCGCATCGCCGAGAGCTTGCACGGATTCCTGCACAGCGATTTTGGTCGCAAGGTGCTTGATGACTTGCAAGCGGCGGGAGTCGATACGTTTGATCCGGAGCCAGAGCCGGTCGACGACTCAAAGCTGCCGCTGGCGGGCAAGACGTTGGTCGTCACTGGCACGCTGAAGCACTACAAACGCGACGAGATCAAGAAGGTGATTCAGAGGCTGGGCGGAAAGGCGTCGGGCAGTGTCAGCAAGAATACCGACTATCTGGTCGCGGGCGAAAAAGCGGGAAGCAAACTGACCAAAGCCAAGGACCTGGGAGTGAAAGTATTGACCGAAACCGAATTCCAATCGCTGGCAATGTCGGCGGAGGTGAGCGAAGAGTGAAACCGACCGTGCAAATCTCCCTGGATGTGACCAGCATCGCAGAAGCGATCACGTTGGCGGAATCCGCGATGCGGGCGGGCGTCGATTGGCTGGAAGCCGGAACGCCGCTGATCATCGCAGAAGGAATGAATGGTGTTCGGGCGCTTCGTGAGCGCTTTCCGGACACGCCGATTGTCGCCGACCTGAAGACGATGGATGGAGGCTGGCTGGAAGCCGAACTGATGGCGAAAGCCGGCGCCACACACGTGGTCGTCATGTCGCAAGCCCACCAGGAAACGATCAAGTGCGTCGTTAAGGCGGGAAAGGACTTTGGCGTCGGTGTGATGGGTGACAACTTGGCGTCGGACGACATGGTGGACGGCGCCAAGCGGCTTGCTGACCTGGGCTGCGGGTTTGTGATTCACCATATCGGCTATGACGAGCGGAACGGGATCGCCGCGTCCGGTAGGCGGCCGCCCAACCCGATGGACCAACTGCGAGAGATCGTGAAAGCCGTTCCCGTTCCCGTGCAAGCTGTCGGCGGGTTGTCGATCGAGCAAGCGATCGAGACCCCCAGCTGCGGCGCCCCGCTGGTCGTTTTGGGCGCGCCGCTAACGATCGACGCGGATCGCTTTCAAACCGCCGACGGTGACGTTGAGGGCGCACTGGCAAAGATCTGTCACGAAGTTCATGGATACGGCGACGTACCCATTCAGGGGATGACGACATGAAGATGCCCGCAGTGGTCAACTATCGGGACGAAGAGTACTGCGTCGAACTGAGGGAAATCGATGAACCGGAGATCGGTGACCAAGACGTTTTGCTGGAAGTGATGAACGTCGGGGTCTGCGGTAGCGACCTTCACCAGTGGACCGCGCATCACGCCTGGCCGGTCAACTATCCCGTGGTCTTGGGGCACGAGTTCGGTGGCCGTTTAGCCAAAGTGGGTCGTCAGGTCGAAGGTTGGTCGGAAGGCGATCGAGTGGTCAGTGAGACGGCCGCCGTCATCGACGCGAACAGTCCGATGTCCCGTCGTGGACTGTACAACCTGGATCCCAGTCGCAAAGGCTTTGGCTACGGGGTCGACGGCGCAATGACCAAGTTGGTTCGCGTGCCCTCGCGAACCCTGCATCGTGTTCCCGATAGTCTTGAGTTTCAGCAAGCTTGCTTGGTGGAACCCTGCTGCGTTGCCTACAATACGGTCGTTGGCAACGTCCGCATTCATCCCGGAGACCGAATCGTCGTGTTGGGCCCCGGCACGATCGGGATCCTATGTGCGGCCATTGCTCGGCTCTGCGGAGCCGAAGTGGCGGTCGTCGGCCTGGCCAAAGATGAGCCGCGTTTGAGTGTCGCCCAACAGTATGGATGCACCACAATCGTTGGCGATGCTAAGCCGTGGGCGGCTGAGCGTGACGGCATGGGTTGCGACGGCGTCGTGGATGCCGCAGGAATGGGACCAACCATGGAGATCGCGTTGGACATCGTTCGTCCGGCGGGCTGGATCAGCAAAGTGGGTTGGGGATCGCCGAGCCCTGGTTTCAACCTGGATCCAATGATCCAGAAGAACGTCACCATTCAGGGCAGCTTCAGTCACCACTGGGCGATCTGGGAACGCGTGATCGCATTGCTGGCTAGCGGCAGTCTGGACGTCCGGCCCATCGTGGGTGGTGTCTGGTCACTTGATCAATGGAAGGTCGCGTTCGAGAAGATGCACAGTGGCGAGATCGTGAAGGCAGTTTTGAAACCATGAGTCGACCTCCCCTTGCTGTCTTCCCCAAAGCGTACATGGATGCGTTGTGCATCGACGGTTCGATGAAACTGGAGCAGTGGATTGAACTGGCCGCCAAGCTGAACGTCGACGGACTCGAGTTCTACAGCGGCCTATTGGACTTGAAGGATGCGTCACGATGGAAGTTCTATCGCCAGTTAACCGAGCAAGCAGGCATGACAATTCCGATGCTCTGCTGTTCGCCCGACTTCACGCATCCCGACCCCGAGTTTCGCGCGCGGCAAGTCGAAAACGAGAAGCATTGGATTCGCATGACCGCAGAGTTGGGCGGTTCTTATTGCCGAGTGCTCTCGGGTCAACGCCGACCTGAAGTCACGCGCGAGGAGGGATTGCGCTACTCGGTCGAGTGCATCGAGGCTTGCTTGCCTGAGGCGGAAGCCCAAGGCGTCAGGTTGATCATCGAAAACCACTACAAAGACAACTATTGGATCTATCCCGAGTTTGCCCAACTGACCGATGTTTTCTGTGAACTCGTCGGCCGCATTCATTCACCCCACTTCGGTGTCAACTACGACCCATCCAACACCCTGTTGGCCGGCGAGGACCCCATCGCCCTGCTGGATCAGATCAAAGACCGAGTGATCACGATGCACGCTTCGGATCGCTACCTAACATCGGGAACCTGGGACGACTTGCGCAGTGAAGAACTTGGCGTGGAGGGCTATGCGGCGCGACTTTGCCACGGCGAGATCGGCAAGGGCCTAAACGACTACGACCAGATCTTCTCGTTGCTCAAAGCTAGCGGATTCGAAGGATGGATCAGCATCGAAGACGGAGTCGACGGCTTTGACCAGCTGGAGCGCAGCGTCGCCTTTCTGAAAGGCAAGATCGAGGAACACTGGAATTAGCAACGGCCGATGGGTCGCTGTTGTCTCTTTTCGCTGACCGCTTGGTAGAGTGCGATGTGGAGGCGGAGCCGGCGGCGCATTGCGTCCCATGGCGGAGCCATGGAACAAGGCGTTGCTACTCCGGCCAATCGCGAATCGCGAATCGCCAGACGCTAACAGCCAATGGCCTACCGCTTCTTCACGCCCGCTTAACGCTGACGGCTCTCTTTCGCCCCTGATGGATGGGCTTGCCCCATCGTAGCGTGCGTTTCTCAGCTAAACCGGATGCCGTGCACGATCGCAAACGGACGGGCCGTTGGCCCTGATGGGTCATGAATGCGAACTCACCCAGTCCTGCGGACCGGGCTAGGCAAATGCCCGGACCTTCGGCCCTAGCAATCCAACCGCCAACAGCTATCAGCCAACCGCTTCCTCTTCTTCACGGACCACTAAAGGCCGACCGCTGACCGCTTACCTCGGCGTCTTAGGGATTCGAATGACGAAGCAAGCTCCGTGGTCGCTCGGATGCGGCTGAATCGATCCACCGTGGGCTTGAATGATCCGTTGGCAGATTGGCATTCCCAGCCCGGTCCCGCCCTGTTTGGTCGTGTAGAAGGCATCGAATAACTTGGCTTGCTGTTCGGGGTTCAATCCCGGCCCGTTGTCACAGCAGCGAAGTTCGACCATCCCATCGTCGTAGTGGCATTTGATGTCGATGACCACCGGGTCGTCACACGCGGCCAGTGAGTTTTCAAACAGGTTTCTGAATACCTGTTCCAGTCGCATCACATCGGCGTTCACACTGACTTCGCAACCATTGACGGATTCTCGCAGTTCCACGTGACGACCGTCGTGGCTATGTTTCAGGTCACCCCAGACCCGTCGCCAGACGTCGGATAGCTCGCACGGTTGTGCTTTCAAGACGACCGGCGCTGCGTACACACGTACCTCTTCCAACAACGAAGTCAGGTCGTTGCTGGCTCGTTCGATGCATCGCAGGTCGTCCATCGCCTGCGGACGATCGGCCAGTTCCATTTCAAGCAACTCTACCGAAGCCTGAATCCGCTGCAACGCGTTCCGACTCTCGTGAGCCAGTGCCGTCACCGTTTCTCCGATCGCAGCCAACCGTTCCGACTGCACCAGTTTGCGATTGGCTTCCAGCGCTTCGGTGACATCGATCCCAATCGCCAAGACGCAGCAGACCTCTCCGCCCGCATCTCGCAATGTCGCGTTCGACCAGCGGATCTGACGACCCTGACCGTCCGCACAGAGGATTTCGTTCACAACTCCTTTGGTGCGCAGCTCGTGTGCCGTTTCAAAGAAGACCTGCCGAATGCGGACACGTTCGTTCGTGGGCACGCAGTTCTCGAACCAGTCTTCTCCATAGAGTCGATCCTGGGTCCATCCTGTCAAATCGGTGAAGTAGCGATTGAATCGCATCACGTGCCCATCCAACCCCAGGATCAGGACAATCGCCTCGGCGGTGCTGAGAATCTGGTCCGCGAACTGATGCTCGCGGTTTAGTTCGCGCGTCATGGTGCGAGAATGGACGGTCCGCTCGATCGTGCTGCGAAGCTGTTCAGGGACCACGGGCTTCAAGATGTAGTCGGACACCCCCTGGCGAAAGGCGCTGACCGTGCTCTGCACATCGCTCAAACCAGTCACGACGATCACATCCGCGTCGCTGGCGAACTCGCGGATGCGAGGCATCAGGTCCTCCACCATGCCATCCGGCAACTGTCGGTCGGTGATCACAAGATCAACCGACGTGCCCTCGACGCAGCGACTTGCTTCCTCGATCGAAGCGGTCTGGAAAACGTGATAACTGTCCTCCGACAAGAGGTCACCGAGGCACGCGCGTGTTTCGGCGTCGTCCTCGATGATCACGACGGAGATACGGTCAACCATGAAATTCCCCAGCCACAGACATGGCTAGCCAGAGCCACTCAGCAAAAACGCACGTAAGCCATACATTCAACAAGC
>JBCCUO010000272.1:0-5780 GCA_039196805.1 Planctomycetota bacterium
CAAGACGATCGTTGGGCGTGGTGGAACCGGACAAGGCTACTTGGACGCCGACGGACGCTGGGTCAATCGCGCGGAACTAACGGCCGTCGACGCAGAAGGCACGCCAATCCAGCCGGTTGAATCGTCGTACGCCGCGCCGGTTCCTTTGGACCGCGAAGTGAGCGTCGACGCGTATTTGTCGCACGCAATCAGATCGTTGTATGGCGCGACACCGCAAGGGGATAGCGACGCGGTCAACGTGATCGCAAAGCGACTGCAGGCGGGGACGATTTTTCAGTTCCCCTACAGCTTTCGAGGGGGCTTGGAAGCCGATGCCGGGTTCCTATTGGCCGACGCCGACGGGCAGTGGTTCATTGCCATCGGCAGTCCGACGAAGCCGGAATTCATCGGGCTCCAGCAGTGGTTGGTGGAATCGCCGGAGGACGAAGCGATGGAGGACTTGGACGCGATGGATTTCGACATGATCTAGTGCTGCCGTCGGCAACGCGCCATCCGGCTGGAGAATCTCTCGGTGAGTGAAATCAATCTGTGCAACGCCGATGGCCGCGACGCCATCGTGCAAACCAAGACCGTACGCAGTTCCAGCCGCGTCCGCTGGTTGGACGCTAGCGGTCGCCAGGCGAGTAGCGTCCGATACGCCAAGGCGACGCTGGAGCATGACTTTGATGCGTTGCTTCGCGAGCACGAAAATCCCGATGCCGTCGGCCAAGCCCTGCTTGATGGTGACCCCGAAATCGATCTGGAAAACACCGGACGGTTGCTCAGCGATACCTCGCGAATCTACATCGGTAGCGACGGTCAAATCGTGCGGCGAGCTCAGTTCTTTGAAATCATCCGCAACCCTGATGGAACCGTTCGCGAACGCCGCGCCCGCAAGTTGGCCGAACCCAATCTGTGCGAAACAGAACCGCTGCGTTGGTCAGGGCAGTTCATTCCCAGGGCTCAAGCCGTGCAGCGATTTGTGTTTTCAGCAAAGCAACAGTTGATACACACCAACGGGCTGTCCTTTGACTTTCTATTCGCGATGGCCGAAGAGCTGGAACAGAAAGACAGCTTGATGCTGCTGGGAGCCGGGAAGAAGTCCAACCAGCCTCTGATCCTGCGTCGCGGGGGAACACCGTATCGAGGGTTCTTGGAAGGTCGCACGGACGGGGGGCGATACTGCCTGATGCTGCATTTTTCGAATTTGGAACTGAAGTTGCCTTCGCCTGCAAAGGAACCCTCAGCCAAGAACGAACCGCAAGGGGACTGATGATGAGCGACCAGACTCCGTGGCTTCGTACTGAAAAACTCAACATCAAGCTGGGCACGTTCTCCGACGGGCCAGCGACCGCGCTAGCCGACACTTCGTTGCTGGTCAAAGTCCAAGACTACCGAAGGCAAGCGAGCGCTCGGATGCAGCCGATCGAGGGTTGCGAGATCCAGGAGCGCATCCCCGCCTCGACCTATCATGTCAGTCGCAAGGTCGACGGTGAGTTCGCCGTTCTTGTGTATCGTGACCAGACGGCTGTTCTGCTGAATCCTGGTGGACGCGTGCGATCGGGCTTGCCGTGCTCCGAGGCGGCTGCGAGCAAGCTACGCCAAGCGGGCGTGAAGACCGCGATGTTGGCGGTCGAGTTGTACGCACTTCACCCGGACCGCCGCCCTCGAGTGCATGACGTTGTGAAAATAGCGCGTCAGCCGGAAAGCGAGGCCGATCTGGATCGTCTGCAACTCGCTGTCTTCGACATCATCGAAATCGATGACCAAACGGTTTCGGATCCTTTCGCGGAGACTTGGAAACGGATTGAGTCATGGTTCGGTGATGGTCCGTCGGTGCATCCGGTGGAAGCGGTTTGGTGCAGTCAGACCAGCGAGATCGCGGGCAAGTTCGAAACCTGGGTGCAGTCCGAAGACGCTGAAGGTCTGGTCGTCCGCAGCGACGACGTGGGGACCTTCAAGATCAAGCCGCGACACACCATCGACGCGGTCGTGATCGGATTCACCGAGTCGACCGGCGACCGTCAGGGCCTGCTTCACGACCTGCTGTTGGCGGTCGCCCGCGACGACGGCACGCTGCACGTGTTGTGTCGCGTTGGTGGCGGATTTAGCGATGCGGATCGCCGTGATCTGCTCTCCGATCTA
The DNA here is from genome assembly GCA_039196805.1 of Planctomycetota bacterium. Lineage (GTDB taxonomy): Bacteria > Planctomycetota > Planctomycetia > Pirellulales > Pirellulaceae > JBCCUO01. The sequence goes on from JBCCUO010000272.1 coordinate 2,125, forward strand.
AAGGACATCACCTGCTCCAGTGACTATGCCGAAGTCAACGGGGACCACGTCGCCTACCAAATGGTCCGGCCAGAGATGGTGGTCGAAATCAGTTGCCTGGACCTAGTTTCCCTGAACACTCGTGGTCTGCCGATGTCGCGGATGGTGTTGGACTTTGATGCTGACGCTTCTCTGTTCCGAATCGTTCGCCGTTTGCCGTTGGTGTCGGTCATTTCGCCTCAGTTTCTGAGAGTTCGCGAGGACAAATCCTCGATGGCGGATCAAATTCCGATCCGCCAGGTTGCGGACCGTGTCGACGTGCAACGCTGTGAAATCAGTGCGCGAAAGATGGTCGCGCCCCCCGCCCAGATGTTGCGGCGCAGCGTCTACGCCAAGCAGTGGCGAGGCCACACGATGATCCGCAAGTTCGTTACGATTCAAACCAACAAGGCGGAAGACAGCGACGAGTATCCACCGTATGTTTTGCACTACACCGACTACAGTCCGGGCCGAAAAATTCCCCTGGCAAGAGAGGTTCGGATCTCGACGTCGCGCCAGCAAGTCGATCAACTGTGTGAGCAGATGATCGAGGAGAACATCAAGAAGGGATGGGAGCTGCAGTCGACTCAGGTTTCTGAGCCGGTGGTCGTGATGTCGGCCGCATCCGCTGTCGACACACCGTCGGAAGCCGGCGCGAAATCGGGAGCCAAGAAGAAGCTTGCCGCAAAGAAGTCTGCTTCTAAGTCGCCGGCGGAAACGGCAACCCGCAAGAAAAAGAAATCAGCTTCGGTGAGTCGAAAGAAGTCTGCCTCGTCGAAACCCCGAAAAAAGTCCCCCAAGAAGAAATCTGGATAGCGACGGTGCCAAGCCCGTGTCACTGACCGACTACCTTAGCGATCGTCGTGTCTGCGTCACCGGGCGATTGGTCTCATTGACTCACGACGAGTTGGCGGACTTGGTGAGGGCCGCTGGGGGGCACTTCATTCGCAACCCGCGACGTGGCCCGCTGCTGATGGTAGTCGGCGATGACGGTTGGCCGGCAGGCGATTCGCAGCGTCAACCGACTCAGGTTTTCCAACGCGCCCGGCAACTCCAGCAGGATGGCGGCCAGGTCCAGTTTCTGAGCGAGGAGGCGTTCTTGGCGCGAATTGGTCTGGTCGATCAAGCCGATGCGATCTGTGCTCGCTACACGGCCTACGATTTGGCCCGTTTGTTGTCGATTGGACCGATGCTGCTTCGCCAGTGGATTCGCAGCGGGTTGGTCACGCCAGTGGCTACCGAGAATCGCCTGGCGTACTTTGATTTTCGCCAGGTCGCTTGCGTGAAACGATTGAACGAGTTGATTGAGAATGGCACGCCACCCGGTCAGCTTCGCGAGGCGGTCGAAAGTCTGAAGGACTTGATTCCAAGTCAATACGTCTCCGTGGCTCAGGTCATCGATGTTCGACGCCGCGGTCAAACGCGTTTTCGCACTCCGCAGGGGATCGTCGATCAGTCTGGACAGCGTTACTTCGAATTTGATCCGTCGGCGGGGTGCAAGTCGCATTCGGTGGTTTCGGCGAAACCGATCTTGATTGAGCCGATCACGGGAGACGTTGTGGATCGGCTCTTCGAACAAGCGTTCGATCATGAGTCGCAGCAGCGTTGGGACGACGCAGCGGCGGCCTATCGCAAGGCGCTCGCGATCGAGCCGGATAATCCCGTGCTCTGGTTCAATCTAGGCAACGTCTTACACGAGTTGGAGCAGTTCACCGAGGCGGTCCGAGCCTACCAGAACGCGGTTCAATTCGACGCGGCCTACGCGGAAGCTTGGAACAACCTGGGGGCGGCTCAAGCGGACCTGCAGTGGTGGACCGAAGCAAAGCAGTCGTTCTTAACTGCGATTGACTTGGTGCCCCGATTCGCGGACGCTCATCACAACCTCGCCGACGTCTTGATCGAACTGGGCGAAAACGACCGGGCCCAGCATCACCAAGACGAATACCGTCGCCACAGCGGCACCGATCGACTCAAGAAGAGCCGCCGCACGATGCTGCGAGTCGTCGGCGAAAGGGATGAGTGAGCCCTGGCGTGTGGTCGCTTGCTACCGCTTTTGGTTTCAACAGGCCTGCGGCCGCTCGTGGTAGGCATCGATCGAAAGCGGTGGCACGCCATCCAGAGCGTTGGCTAGCTCGAACCCCAATCACAGAGCGATTCGATGTAGTCCGCTGAACCGTCTTGCTTCCAGCCGTCCAGCTGAGCTTGTTCCTTGAGCTGTTGACCGCGATCACGCGTGGTTACGAAGTAGCGACTCTCCATCTCCGGTATCGTCGTCATGTCTCCCCACAGCTTTTCAAACTGGGCAACCGGGTAGATGTCCTCTTGGGCGTGCCCCCAGCGTTTCTTGACATCTTTCAGCGTGATGTATGTGGGCATGCGTGCGGCTAATTTTCGCACGGCGTCGTCAACTCTGCGGGTATTCGACAAGCTGTTTCGATCCAGGCCCATCGCTTGAAGCAAGGCGTCAATCTGGATCCAAGTGGTCATCGAATTGTAGTAACGAAGCTGAAACTCGATTCGTTCATCGGGCATCGCCAAGCCCTCGATCAACCGAGGTCGACCATCCACGCGAGCCAACCCGCCGCCGCGATCTTCCAGTCGTTTGGGTATGACTTCAAACGTTAGCGTCTGCCCGCCGCTCAAGTGCAACCCGAGCAGCCCGGCGTCCACTCCGGCACCCAACGTATCGATGTTGTGCAACAACAGCGTTTGCAGTTGTGGTTGCTGGTCAAGCATCTTGGCCAGCGTGCCGCTGCGAAGCAGGTTGGGCACTTCGTACCAGTGGCCAACCGGATGCATGCACTGGGCCGGCACGTTGTCCGTGTAGTCGGTCGCTTCACCGCACCTTTGGGCCCATGAGATCAGTGCGGCCCGCACGCTTTCCCGAACCTTCTGTTGCTGTTGATCCAGGACCTGTTGGGCCGTTTCTTCCCACTCAAATCGCAAGTCGCGGACCATCGGAACCATTCTCAGCCCCACGCTGCGTCCGGTCGACACGTGCAGTCTGCTGCCCATCCCGTAGTTGGTGTGACCGTCGAGATGTCGGCGGATCGGTTGGTCGGTCAACCAACTGGTCGTGAAGACGTGCGGAATCACAGCGTCGTATCTCTGCCTGGCGGCACGGTTCTTAGCCAAGTGGACTTCCAAGAAGCTGCGGTGCTTTCCACCCATTTTGGCAAACGGGTGCAACGCCTTGCACACTCCAGCGCCTTCCGTCCAGCGACTTCCGACTCCCGCCGCCAGTGTGACGACGGCGACCTGGCCGTCCTGGATCGCTTGACGTCCTACGGCATGATACTTGGCGTCGACCGCGTCACGAACGTCGATCACGTCTTCGTCGCGAACGTCTTCGATCGTCGTGCTGGCAGGCAGGCGATTCTGGGCCAGTCCGTAGCGACCGCTGCGAAGCTCGGCACGTATCTGCTCGTGCTGCTGAGAGTCGAAACCGATTGTTTCCAACAAACTGGGCAACGGTGCGTCGCTGGATTCCGTTTCTTGCGAGACTTCCGGCAGCACACTTCGTAGAAGCAACGCTGCCGTGACGCCACCATCCTGCTGTCCACATCGTGTACTTATCTGCTGCAACTGGCTCCGTTGTTGTGGTGACAGCTCGCGCAGTGGTGTGCGCAACAACTCAG
>JBCCUO010000273.1:0-5759 GCA_039196805.1 Planctomycetota bacterium
GGTCGGTTCACTTCTTGGCCGGCTTTAACCGCATGCATCGCCGAGGTCACAGCGTCACGGTATCGGCCACCCACGCCGCGGCCCAGATCGGGCTACCGATCCTAATGGCTACCGTCGCATTGGTGGTCGGCTTTTCCGTCTTGGCCAGCAGCGAATTCATCCCCACGGCCACGTTCGGCAAGTTGGTTGCCGCCACGCTCGCCGTCGCGGCACTGGTCAACCTAACCGTGTTGCCCGCACTGGTTGTGGCCACTCATGGAGGGAAAAAGTGAGCGAAAGTGCCCAAGCCTTGAAACTGACGGATCCATTCGAGATCGCTGGCGACACGTCGGTCATGCCCGGAGTCCATCCCGCCGATTCGTAGCATCACTCAATCGCCTACTCAGAAGGGTCCGCTCAGGCCGTGCCGGAGACGATGCCGCGAATCGCGGCGGCGATGTCGCTGGTCGCCTTCAAGCCATCATCGAAGAGACCAGCAAAGTGGATGAAACCGTGAAGGTGGCCGGCATAGAGTTGATACGTCACAGCCACGCCCGACTCGCGCAATCGACCAGCCAAGGCGGCTCCTTCATCGATCAGGACATCGTATTCGGCAGCAAACAGGTGCACCGGAGGCAAGCCGCTTAGGTCAGCCGAAAGCAGATCAGCTTCGCCGACTTCATCCGCACCCCGATCGGGCAGGTATTGCGTCCAAAACCACTGCATCGCTCCTCGAGTCAATCCGTGCCCCTCGGCGTAGCGCTGGTAGCTATCGGTTTCGGTCGCTGGTGAAACGACGGGATAGATCAAGACTTGGTGCATGATCTCCGGCCCCCGATTCAGCTTGGCTCGCAAGGCGACCGCAGCCGCTAGGTTCCCTCCCGCGCTGTCGCCGGCAACGATCAGTCGACTGGCGTCCAGACCCAACTCATCAGCCGATTCGGCCACCGCGGATGTGACGTCGTAGCAGTCACTCAATGGAATTGGAAACGGAGCCTCGGGTGGCCGTCGATAGTCAACCGACAGGACGGCACATCCGGATTCCTTGGCCAATCGTCGGCAAAGCGGGTCGTGCGTTTCCAGGTCGCCCAAGACCCATCCGCCGCCGTGGAAGTAGACAACGACGGGTAGATCTTGCGATTCACTGGGCCGATACAACCGAGTTGGCACGTGATCCGCCAACACATGGTCCGAGACCTGCACGTCTTCCGGCCCCTCACCGAAGATGGGAGCGAACGAGGTGAAGGCTTCACGTGCGGCTTCGACACCCATCTCTTCCCAAGAGGGTGGATTGTCTTGCGCCAACTGGTCAACGAACGCTTGGGCCTGCGGGTGAAGTGTCATCGCGTTGCGAGTAGTCAGAGAGAAACGACGGACGGATCGGGCAAGACTGTACCGCGTTTTCAGCGTGCCGACTACGATCGCAGCGTCCGGTTTCGGCGGGGAACCGTGCGCCAACGTTGTGGGCTGATCTTGGAATGGAGTCAGAACGAAGCACTAACGTGCTTTCATCGCGCGGATCGCTTCATATTGGTCGACAAGATGTCCGGCTTGGTTGATGAACTCGAGACGGAACGATCGCGTTCCGGTCAGCTGCGGGTCGATCCCTTTGGAACCGCGTCCCAGTCCCAGCACCACCATCCCATCGGTCGATTCGAGACCCGCCTGCGAATCGCCCAGGTGCGAGAACGTGTCGTCACGCCCCTCGCTCTTCTCCTTAGACGCGTGCTGAATCCAAAGCACGCGATCAACCGATCGATCGCCGACATAAACCCAGTCCCAATTTCCACGCATCCTGTCGCCTGCCGCATAATCGAGGGGGGTGTCGGTCGGCTCGGCGCTATCTGTCGCGATGTACTGTTCGTCCGGTGCCCAACGTCCTGCGATCGGCCCTTCGTATAGGAACCAATACTTGCGCTGCGGATCCGCCTTCACGACGTGCAGGGAACAACCCGCTGAGTCAAAGTCGTACCGTAGCTTCCACTTGCCGCTCAAACTGGTCGACTCGATCGTCGTTGGACCGGTCAGAAATGAGTTGGCTTGATCCCATCCCGGGTGTCCGAACCCGTTGTCGTCTTCGCCAAACACCAGATTGGGAATCCCTCGAAACGACGAGGCGGCAGCGGCTGGATACTCGCCCCACGGAATCTTCTTGAATGCAATCCAATCGAGGCCATCGGCATCGATCAAACGCGACAGCCCGCCGCTCTGCTTGTCCAACCAATAGGTCGCCGGCGGTGTTTCGATGACAAAGTGGGATCGGCCCTGATAGCGACCTTCGTGAATCTGAACGCCGCCAGCCGGTTTGGCAGCACGAACCAACACCGTGGGCCCGGGCCACAAGACCTCCAACATGTGATGGTCCGTATCGCTGTCGATCGCGAACCGATTTGCACCCGGCTGGAGCGCCGTGACGGGTAGCGACAGGAGATCGTCGTCGTAGTGATGGTTCTTGCCGGCGGCCAGCATACGATGGCTGTTCAACTGAATCGGTGACAGTCCATCCGCATCAATGTGGGAATCATCTTCGCCGTGCCAGGTTCTCAAATGCATGACCGCTTCAAGGACGTGGTGGTCATCAAAATCATCGGGCAGATCAATCCAACACTCCTTGGTTTCGCCCACACGCACCGCAAAGTCCTCTGGGACGTCCCGCGGTACGTAACGCCGCACCGAGTGATACGGCCGCCGCAGCGTCACATTCTTGATCGGGGCCGACACCGTCCAGTAGCCCCGCGTGTTCTTGGCCCTGGCGATCAGTTGGATGCCGCTCGGGGCCTGGTCGGGAACCCACTGGGTATCCCAACGACATCGATGGGGCTCCGACCAACGTGATCCGACGTGGTGTCGAAGCGAGTTGGGTTGGCCACGCTGCATCTGGAACCGACTCTGATGCCAGCCGTCGAACCGTCCATCCCCGTCTTCGTCCAATCCGTCGTAATTGGCGAACACATCGACACGAACGACTCCCTCGGTCGCAGTCGCCTTGACCTCCACTTCAGGAAAGTCACCAACAGTTGCCCCAGAGACTGGTGAAGCGATCGCGACATTGCTGAGTTGATTTGCCTTGGCGTCGCGGTCGTAGTGGACACGCAGGACCAATGAATAAAGCCCCCACTGGCCCCAGCCGAAACCGCCGGCTTCGTCACACATCGCTTCGATCTTGTTTTCGCCCTCGCGAAGTGCTTTCAGTGGGTATTCGATGACCGGATTGTCCTGAAACATCAGCATCTCGGGACGGATGTCCTTGGGGGTCCCGACGATTTCCGGCACGATGACCCAGGGCCCATCGTTGAACCGGAGTCGCTTGTTGATCGTTCCGCGATGACCGCCCCAACGGTCAAGCAACACTTCGGCGCGGACAGCGTGCTGCAGGTCGTCCACTATCAACGACCATTGGGGGTTGGGCAAAAAGTCGTTTGCGGCATCAAACTTTTTGGCCGCCTCTGGATCGGTCACACGCCATTGGTCACCACCGTTGTGCAGAGAGTACTCGCGGTAGAGCGCGCCGGGCTGGAGAGAAGAAGTCGACCCATTGACTGAGCGATCGCCGGTTGACGTCGGTGAACGAGACGCCTCGTCGGCATCGGCCAAGGTGAAGCCAAGGAGAACGAGAACGGCCACAAGAAAGCTTCGCATCAGCGGCTCACCGATTGTCTTGGCGGGAGATCTTCGCATCTGGTTCATTCGTTTGATTAGGGCTGGACGCGCAAACTGACGTTTACACGCAGGGTGTACTCCAACTGGTTGGGGTAGCGGCTGAAAACGCGGCTGCTTTTCCGGCGAGCTAACAAAGACGCCACCGGATGGTCACGCGAGGATGCAATGGAGTAGCTGAGGGAGGTCGTGGGTGAGGAGGCAGATCCAGTGACGGGTCTCCCGATCGGCGTCAATTCCAGCACCGAGGCGGTCATCTCGGCAAACTCGATGCCCTCTTTGATGGCCTCGCCAAGTGCTTCCTTTTTTTGCACCGGGGTCACGTCGGCCAGAAAGACAACGTTTGGCGCATCATAGTTGATCCTCGACATCATGCTGCTACTCATGTAGCGACGATCGGGCTCGGCGTTGTCACCGTCAGTGGGAATCGCCTCCACCAGACCGGTCAATCGCGTCCGACTGACCACCAGCGCGGATTCGGGCGTGGAGTCCTTGGCCAGTGGAAACTCGGCCACGAAGTAACACGAAGCGACCTGCTTTTCCTCATCCTGATTGTTTGCCGCCTGGTTGCGGATCGCAATCGGTGAGCGGGATCTGACCTCCTTGCCGCAGCTCAACCCGATCGTTTGCATCGACTGCTGATCCACGCCCATCTGGATGGCTCGCTCCAGCACTCGGTCACGATGTTGGATCAGTACTTCGATCGCTTCATCGGCATCGAACCGAGCCACCTTCAAGGGAATGGACACCAAGAATCGAGTCGGCTTGAGCTTCACCGAGCCGACGCCAATCCCCGGCACCAACGTAGTCTTCGTCTGCCCCGGCTCCTGGCCCCACGAGGACAGGGGATGAAGCAGTCCGAGCAGAACAGCGGTCAGCGCCAAAATACGGTGCCAAGCAGAAAAGACGCGGGCAGGCAATCGCTCAGTAGACGGCTGAATCGGTCGATTGATCACGGCGAATCTCGCTGTGCAGAGGTAGCAGAGTAAGGGCTAGATTCTAGCCCGAACCATCCAATCTAGGCGAAACGGGCCCAAATTCGTGGCGATCTTTGCCTCGCGACCTGCTACTGCGAATGATTCGCAATAACATCCGCTCCAGCGCTAAGCCAGCCAGGATCATTGCCAAGCCAGCCGAGCCTGTTCGATCTTCCCACGAACCCTTGAGCCCAATCATGAGCCTGGAATCCAACCTCTCTCTCGGCGCAAGTGCTCGGTCGTTTGTCTCCTCTGATGACGCTCGTGGACCGGGATGCCGCCTAACCTTTCGTCCAAGCATTGCTGATGCCAGGCAGCCGCGAACTGCCTTCACGCTGGTCGAGTTACTGGTCGTGATCGCCATCATTGGTGTCCTGGTCGGGTTGCTACTTCCCGCCGTCCAGAACGCTCGCGAGGCGGCTCGACGAATGAGCTGCAGCAATAACATGCGGCAAATTGGATTGGCGATCCACAATTACGAGGCTGCCTACAAGCGATTGCCAGCTGGATGGACCCGCCCCGGCAGCAGTGGCAACGGTTGGTCGATGCAAGCACGAATCCTTCCCCAACTGGAACAGGCGGCGCTCGATCAAGCGATCGACTTCTCCCGTGGGTACAAGGAAGTCGACCTGATCGTCGATGGTGAGCCAATTCCGATTTCGTCGTTCCGCGTGCCGACGTACATGTGCCCCAGCGAACCGAATGATGTTGTGCGACGCAACTCCGACGACGAGCCAGAGTACTATCCGCTCAATTACGGCTACAACGCTGGCGTTTGGCTGGTTTACGATCCGGTCAACGGTAAGACGGGCGACGGAATGTTTGTTGCCAATCGCCAACTCCAGTTTCGCGACTGCCTGGATGGTCTGAGCAACACGCTGGCGATGGCCGAAGTGAAGGCCTACACGCCGTACTTCCGCGACGCAGCGATGGAGGGCGACGTGGACCCGCCTGTGCTGCCGAGCGATGTCAGTCCGTTGGGAGGTAGCTTCAAGAGTTCAACGGGTCACACCGAATGGACCGACGGACGGGTGCATCAGGCAGGTTTCACCGCGTTGTTCCCCCCCAACCAGAACGTACCGCATGAATTAGACGGGCAAGAGTTTGATGTCGACTTCACCAACATGCGTGAAGGCAAAGACGCCA
>JBCCUO010000274.1:0-5756 GCA_039196805.1 Planctomycetota bacterium
GTATCTCAAGGTCGAACCCGCCGAGATCGCTGTGGATCGAAGTTCCACGGCCATCACGCCCGGTATCGTTCGGGTGTCGTTGGTCTATCTGCCAGACTTTGGCGAAGAGTACTCCATCGACGTTCGGACTGGTTTCGGAACCGCAGACGTCGGCATCGTCTTGGAAGATGGCTGGAACTTGACGGAGATCAATCAGGATCTGGACAGTCAAACCGATGAAAACGTTGCCGCGATCGGTCGATTGGTCAGCGCGGTGGGAAGTGTCGTGCCAACGTCCACGGACGGACGACCGACTGATGTTTCGTTCACCGTTCCTGCGACCAATGTTCCGATCGGATTCTATGAAGCGGTGATCGGCAAAGACTCGTGTCATCGCAAGCGACTCTACGGTTTTCGCTATGTCGGGTTCATTCCTTACAGTGAGTGCCCTGTCGACATAGGAGGCAACGTGGCGGCTTGCTGCCAAGACGGAACCGCAGGGCTGTATGGACTATCGTTCGAAGACGGGACCATGGTCTTCAAACCCCTTGGGATGATGGCGACCGAACCGGTTGGCCGGCAACAGGAACAAGGATTGACCCAGACCAGTGGCTTGGACAGTGGCGACGGGAAGCCGGATGCTCGTGAGTTCAGCACTTCCCAGCGGCTCGACTGGGAGATCGATCTGTTGTCCCACTTGGAGGCAAGTCACGTTGGTGTTGATGGCGTGCAGATCACCCTGCCTCCCGCCGGGTCGACCGATCCGGCGTCGGTGTCGATCCGCATGCAGCCCGGCGGCAACGGCTTTGCCATTCGTATGGCGGCGGAAAGCTGGCTCCGTCAGCACGCAACGGGCCTGGGCGACTATCGAATTCAATTTGACGAATGACCTCAGATCACGATGGGGCATTCAGTGAGTAAGACGTCGTGATCCGCACCGACGGCCAGCCGTGGACCCTGGAACAACTGGCCAGAGTCCAGGCGACGCTCGAGCGCCGTGTCGCGGCACGTGACCCGCAGAATATCCATGCAATCGGCTTTGGCCCCATCAAGCGTTCGCGGGCGTCCGACCCTGCCTTTGCCGCCCACTTCTTGGTCCATCACAAGCGTCAACGGGTCAGTAAGGCCAAGGCGATCCAGCCCACCGAATCAGTCAGGCTTCGGAGCCGGGCAACCGGTGGCTTCCTGCGCGTGGAGGTGATTACGAAGGTTCGGGAGTCGGGATCACCGGTTTGCACCGGAGTCTCCGTTGCCTCGGTAAGCGGCCAAGCGACCACGTCCGCGGTCGTTCGATGGGCGACTTTGGATCCGCCGCCAAAGTTACCCCGAGATGAGGATCCCAACGACCCGAACTGGCGATGGGGCGTGTTGACTGTGTCGCACCTATTCGTCAGCGATCGCTCGGGTGGAGTGGGACGAGTGGAAAGAGTGGCAACATGCGGACAGGGACCGGAAGAGGTGCAGGGCAGGGTGGTCGCGCGTGGCCGAATCCCTGGTGGCCCCGACGTGGCGTTGGTAGAGACCGGACTGGATCGACTTTGGCTCAGTGGATTCCTTCCGCGTCCCAGCAGGTCGCAAGTCCCGACAGCGGATGAAGGAGACCTGCTGCGCTGGACCCAGGAGGGTGCTCAGGGCGAAGTTCTGGGTGACGGCACGATCGGGCAGTGGACTTTCCAGTTGCTGCACCCGGAATTGAAGATCGATCGTTTGGGGACACTCAAGAATGTGATTCGGGTCGAAAGCGGCAACGCGCCCGACAAAGGGGAAGAGCCATTTGCACCGGGGACATCGGGGAGCGTGATGACGTCAAGCGGTCGCGCCGCCGGATTGCAGGTGGCGGCGATTCGCCCCGACTATCGGATCGGCTTCGTGCAAGCGTTTGAGACGTCGCTGCCGTGGCTGCGAACGAAGCTCAAGGCAACCGCGTTTGCGGTGGTGCAGCTGGTCAGCGAGGGATGATACCCGTCTTTCGGAACACGTACTGGTTGCAGCCCCAGCCGCGAACCGTCGTGAGATTGTCCAAGACAAAGCCTTGCCGGCGCAGCGGTAGGATGATCGCCTCAGGTATGGCAACTTCGAACGGCAATCCACCGACCCAGTCGACCCAGTCGTGCCATACCGACATTCCGCGGTCTGTCTTTTTGGCTTCCCAATCTTTGAAGGGCAGGGGATTCCGGCCTCTGGCGAGCCGAGCCAGCGCAAACTTGGATTCGTACCAGGCCGCGATCAGGGCAACCCAAACGGGTCGCAGCGGACGGGGCAACCGATGATAGAACCGCTTAATGGCGAGCCAGCGTCGGCTTCCTGCTCCTTGGTCGTTGTAGATCGCAATGAAGAAGAGGCCGTCATCAGCAACGCACTGACTGGCCAGCTGGATCGCGGTGTCCATGTCGCCCGTGTGATGCAGGACGCCCCACGAGTAGACCACATCAAACTTGCCGAGCGACGCCATCAACGCGGCGTCCAACACCGAGCCTTGGCAAATCGTCCAGTCAGCGTCTTGGTCTCCATACTGCTCTTTGACGTACGTTGTGCAGTGGACCGACTGGACGTCGTAGTCGATGGAGACGACCGGTCCAGCACCCAGGCGATGGGCGGCCAAGGAAAAGAGACCACTGCCCGAGCCGAGGTCCAGAAACGTTTGGCCTGCTAACGAGTCGACTTTCAACATCGATCGGAGCGACTGCACGGCCTGATCGATCTGTGGCTGGTCCAGCGTTTTCAGGAACGCGTTCCAGTTATCTCCAAAAGCGAATCGGGAATCATTCACAGGTGTCGCCGCCCCTACACTTGGCAGCGATGGTGAAGCTCTTCCATGAAATCACCGCGATCTTTCGGCGAGATCAAGTGAGTCCGGTCGGAGGTCTTGATTTCCAGCCGGCTGAGCGACAATGCGGGGCCACTCATGATGCTGTGACTGATCTTCACATCGCGGATGTCTTCGTACGCGATCTGGTAACATATCAGCCCGCAACGAATCGATAGGCAATCATCCAACAGCGTGTAGCGGCACGGCACCACCAGGCCTACCGTGACCAGTGCAATCAACGCCCCCAGTCCAAACAGAATCGAAGCGTCCGCCGGCCGTGCGTTGACCACCAAGACAATTCCCACACCAGCCGCGGTGACCGGCCCCATCAGCAACATCAGAAGCACCCACCAGTCGATCGCGGACTCGAAAGTCTGGGGCGCATCGGAATCAGTGATCGTATCGTTCGGCACAGGCATCGGAAGCGGCAAGAAGAGGCGATGGCGTCGACCGTGAATTTTAATCGGCCCGTTAGGGCGGCGTTCCCCAAGCAAACTGGATTGGTGACGCCAGGTCGCCAGCTAGGGGGAGATTTTCCTTTTCATTGGTGCAACCTGAATCGCAATCCCTTTGGCGAATTGTCCGCTGACGAGCGTGCCGCCGTTGCGATCGTGGACTTCGGCACCGTGTTGCCGAAGATCACTTGTTCACATCACGCGGTACAGTTTCTGGGCGATTGCGGCCGGGGCAAGACAACCCGCATGCTTGCGTTGTGCAGTCGGCTTAAGCAGTCGGCCTACGTGTATCTCGCCGAGGACCAACCCTGCCCGGCACTACCGGCTGCCGAGCCGCTACTGGTGGACGAGGCTCAGCGGTTGCCGCGAGCTGCTCGAAAAATGCTGTTTGCATCCGGGGTACCGCTGGTTCTGGCAACCCATCACGATTTGCAACGTCCGCTTATGAGAAACGGATATCACGTGATGACCTACCGAATCGGCGATCAGTGCGACGCCGCGTTGATTCAGCGGATCATGAATCGGCGAATCGAGTGGTGTCGATTGGCTCCTGGAAAGTTGCCAACGTTGACACTGGAGGATGCGGAGTTGCTCCATCGTCGATTCGGCAGCGATTTACGCGGCGCGGAAAGTTACCTCTACGAGTCAATGCAGCGACAGGCGTTTGGTCATGGCGAAGTGCGATTTGTCGATTGAGTTGGACGAGCCGGATCGGGTCTACTATGGCGACGAAATGATCCAAGGTCGCGTAAACGTCCGTGTCAGCGACGATGTTCGCTGTGACGGTCTGGTGGTCGGGTCCGGATGGAAAACGCACGGCCGCGGAAACGTTGCCAAAATGTCAACCGAAGAGAAGACCCTTTACACCGGTGAGTGGAAGGCCGGTCAGCAGGCAACGTACCCGTTTCAGTTGCCGGTCGCGCCGTGGCCGCCCAGCTACCACGGCCACTACCTGAACATCGATCATTGCATCGACGTTCGCGCCAAGATCCCCTGGGCTTTCGATCCGAAGGCCTCGGTTCAGTTTCTGATGAAGTCGAATGGCGGGCCCGACAACGCGAAAAAGGTTACCAATGCGGTCGAGTTGAAGGGTGCTTCGGGAGCCATCATCGGTATCGTGATACTGACCGTCTTCATAGGCGTGTTCACCTTCATGGCATTCGTGAACCCGTTCTTTTTGATCTTCTTGGGGATCATCGGTCCGCTCGCGATTGGATTCTTCGTGTTCAAGTTCATACTGCCCTACGTCATGCTGGGGAAGGTAGAACATGTCGTTGAGTCAGAGCAGGTGACGCCGGGCCAGCCGCTGCGAGGCGAAATCGTGATGACACCCAAACGAAGTGTTCAGCTCAACGGGATTACCATCAGCTTGAAGGGACAAGAGGTTTGTATCAGTGGCAGTGGTAGCAATCGGTCGACCCACCGCCACGTGTTCTACCAGGACACCGTGAGGTTGGCGGAGCGGACGCAGCTGCAACCCGGAGTCGAGCGGCGGTTCGCGTTTGCGGTACCCATTCCTGACAAGGCTCCGTATTCGATCGACTTGGATGACAACGACATTCAGTGGTCGGGTGACCTGCGTGTCGATATCCCTCGATGGCCCGATTGGACGCAGTCGCTGAAGGTGCAGGTGGTCCCGCCGACCGTCGGTGAAGAACAGCACGAGCCAACGGAATCGGCCACGGACCTGTCGGAACAAATCCCGGCTGGGCGCGAGAACGCTGCTGCAGCCGATGGCCCAGATGCCGAACTCACGTTTGCGGAAACGGCGGGACACCTGTGGGCTGCCAAGGGGGACCGCAAACAGACCGAGATCTTGGTCGAAGCGGTCACGGGGATCACCTTTCCGATTGAGGTCTTCGTGGAGCGTCGATTGCTCTACAGCGGCGAAGACGACTCGCATCTGGACCCGGATGGTTACGCCGTTTGGGCCCACTACAAGGAACCACCACTCAAGCTGGTTTTGTACGTGCCGCATGACCTAGCCGACGATTTCGAACAGGCCGGTCGCGACCTGTGGAAAGGCCGCGGGATGATCGTGGGTTACGATTCCCAGCATCGCCGTCTGCAGGTCAAGCTGGTGGTTTAGTGATCAGCCTTCAGCGCTCAGCGGTGCGGAGGAAGCGATTGGATACTAGCGGTCAGCGGTTGGCGAGAAAAGGAAGCGGTTTCCCTCGTTGCATGGCTCCGCCATGCGACGCACTGCAACGGCGGCTCCGCCGCCACGTCGCACCCGACCTAGCGTTCCCAACACGCGTCTGCCAACGCTCCGCGGTCCAACTTCGTGATGTGTCCGCAAACTGGGACTGCGTCCCAGCCTATCGAAATTCACCGCTTCGCGGTTCGGGAAGCTGATTGGAGCAACGACTACAGGCCTCCCGCTTCCATTTTCCTGTCCTCCCATCTTTCTGTCTCAGTCTTCCCGACAACGATTTTCGCGGTTTTCTGGCAGCTCTCCTCGGTCCGTGTTCTCATTCACCCGTGCTGCTCAAGTTTGGTCCGGTCGGCTACGA
>JBCCUO010000275.1:0-5741 GCA_039196805.1 Planctomycetota bacterium
CAGCGGGATCGCTTGTCTGTTCGTGATGGCTTCCTTTGCCATTCCCCTGATGATGACTCAGGAGTTTCGACAGGTTGCCGATGGAAACTGGGCGGTCGAGGACCCGATGCAGAATCCGCTGCACCTGGCCGTTCTGTTCGCGTTCTACTTTGTGAACTACTTCGTGATCGTGTTCTTCAACAGCGCGTTAATCGCGTGTGCCGTGAAAGGCTTTTACGGCGAGAAGCCGACGATCGCCGAGGGGTTCCATGCGGCAATGACCCGGCTGCCGGCGATCGTTGGTTGGGCACTGATTAGCGCGACGATTGGATTGATCCTTCGTGCGATTGAAAGTCGCAGCGAGAAGCTCGGTGCGATCGTGGCGGGGTTGCTGGGGATGGCTTGGTCCGCGGTCACCTACTTCGTCGTTCCCGTCTTGGTGATCGAACGGGTCGGCCCGATCCAAGCGGTCAAACGCTCGGGGGTCATTCTCAAGAACTCGTGGGGTGAGGCACTGGGAGCGAAAGGTGGCATCGGGATCTTTTCGTTCCTGGCGATGCTGCCTTGCGTGGCGCTGATCATCGGTGGTGTGGTTGCAGCAGCCAGCCAGATGATCGCGCTTGGCATCGCCTTGGGAGTACTTGGGGTGGTCGGAATTCTGCTGGTTTCTTTGATCAGTAGCGCTCTGTCATCGATCGTCCAGGCGGCGATCTACATGTACGGTTCTAGCGGCGACGCACCAACTGGTTTCGAAGCGAGTAACCTTCGCAGCATGTTCGCCAAGTCGTAGGCTCACGCGTTCTCCACCGAGTCGATGACGGCGCGGATGGTCTCGGCGCAGACGTGCAGCTTCTCCTGTTCGTCGGCACTCAGTTCGTGTTTGAGCAGTCGCAGCACACCCGCCCGTCCAACGACGGCGGGAATCGACAGAAAGACGTCGTGGATGCCGCAGTAGCCGTCCACCAGCGTGCTGACGGGCAGCGTTCGGCGACTATCGCGTAGCACGGTTTCGATCATCAAGAGAGCGGCTTGGCTGATCGCGTAGTTTGTGTATCCCTTTTGGCGGTAGACATCCAATCCCGCCGTTCGGGCTTGCTCGAACAACTGGGCGATCATCGGGTCGGTGTCGATCTTCTTGCCACCCGTGGCCGAAACACTGAGAGCGGGGAATTGCGTGTCGCCATGTTCGCCCAGGATGTAGGCCCGGACGTCATCGGAGTGGATCCCCAGATGCGCGCTCAGCATGCTGCGCCAACGCATTGTGTCGATCAGAGTGCCGGTGCCGATGAATTGCCGCGAAGGGAGTCCGGAGTGTTTCCAGGCGATGTACGAGATCGCCTCGACCGGATTGGTGATCATCACAAAGACCGCGTGAGGTGACTCGGATGCCAGCGGTGGAATCCATTGCCGCATCAATTCGGCGTTGCCCAGTACCAGCTCGTTTCGACTCTGCAGGTCGCTTGGCGTTGGCACGCTGGCCGTGACCGCAATCACATCCGAGTCGCGGCTGTCGGAGACCGTGCCGGCACGAATCTGCACCGGTCGCTGCACCAGGGCGGCGGCGTGCCGTAAGTCGGCCGCTTCACCCTCGGCGCGTTGCCGAGTTCGATTCAGCAAGACCAGCTCATCGACTAGCCCCGCATTGATGATCGCATATCCCAGCGTCGATCCCACATGCCCACAACCAAGGATCGTAACCTTCATGCAGCAGCTCCCGAAGCGAATGAGTCAAAGTCACTCCTCCATTCTACGCGGTGGTGTTCCTTATCCACGAAGCGGTGATGTGGGCAGGCCCGCACTGGGTTTCAGGAAGGCGGTTTTGCCTAGGGAGCGAAGTTGGGGGGTGAGCTTGGTGTGAGTGGCTTCGTCTTTAAGGAGCCAGAGGATGCGCGTATTGAGGTTCTTGGGTCGCCGCGGTGCAGGGGCGTAGCCGTCGGTGTAGATGATCAGACCATCGTAGGTGCGGTGGGCGTCGATGTAGTCGATCAAAGGCTGAAAGCTGGTTCCACCGCGGCCGGTGACATGGAACTCATGACGCGCGCGACGCAGCGTCAACGGCTCGCCCTGAATCTCGGTGTCAAACCACAGCACATCTATCGACTCAATGCCGTATCGAAAGAAGCGACTGACGACCGAGAAGCCTAGTACCAAATCCTGACTGCTCATCGACCCCGACACGTCCACCGCGAAGAGCAGCTTGGTCGTGAAGTCGTACCGGCTGCCCATCTGATTGAACCCGTATCGCCGACTCGGTTTCATTCGGGTCAGACGACGACGCACCGACAGGACGCTCTGTCGAAAGTGGCTCAGTACGCGTCGGTAGTCCACTTTTGGCTTCAGCGTCGCCAACAGCTTGTCTTTGGCGGTTCCGCCAAGCGTGCCCCAACCATCGCTTTCGGCTGCTTCTCGGATCGCCGAGTCCACCGCGTCTTTGAACAAGTCGTCGGCGTCCCAGTCCGCGGTGTTTTCGTCCGCGACCTGATGCGCATTGACGTACGACGAAAGACTGTTGGGCGCGGCCTGACGTTGTTCGCCGGCAGCGTCATCGCCGACACCGGCTGCAGGCGCCGGTCCCGACTGACCGGCGCCCGTTTCGTCGTTCGTCGAATCTTGGTCACCATCGCCTGGTTGGTCATCATCTGGCTGTGATCCGGCCAGACCAGAGGAGTCGTCCTGGTCCCCTGCTGGGTCCTCGGGCGGGTCTCTGGACTCGTCTTCCGACGTCGCGCGTTCCGACAGTTCGCGATAGTAGAACTCGAAGTACTGGTTGTCGAAGCTCGCGTCGTCGAACAGCTCACGGGCACGGGGTAGTGGTAGATCACTCCGCAAGCATTCTTGAACGGCCAGATTGCTTGCGGTTAGCGACCACTCGGCGCTGGGCTGACGCCGAAGATACGGATGCCCCAGCAGAATTCGCATCACCTCGAACTCCAACACCTGCTTCAGCTGGCTCCGACTCAAGGACTGGATGAATTCAGGGTTGTACTCGACTTGTCCGCGGCCGACACGAATCGTCTCGATGTTTGGTTGGGCGATGATCTGATGTTCGGTCCAAGCGGCAAACAGAAGTGGCTCACTGATGAACCAACCTTCGACGACGCGGGTCATGCGATCACGGGCTTGAACGAACCGCGTGCTCATTCGATTCGGATTCCTTCCATATAGTCGGTCAGCAACTCCGTTAGTTCCAGCGACTCGGAGACAAACTCCATCGCCACCTCGTACTTGGGTTTGTCCAGCATCGAAACCAGGTGAGCGACCGCTTCGTCCAGCTTGCGTTTGCGAAGTAACTTCAGGTAGCTGATCAAAGCGCGACGGGCGGTGTCTGCCGCTTCACCGGGGCATTGTTTGCCGGCGATCCACACCAACAGCTGCTCGTTAAGCAGCAGCAACTCGGCGAGTGACATCTTGTTCAACTTGGATCGTTGTTTGCTGAACCCAAGCAGCACATCCTCGGGTGTGACGGGTAGCCGCGTGGTGAGACTCTTCCGAAACGCGTTCGCAGCGGGGGCGCCAACGATGCCTGCCACCAACTTGATGTGCATCGCTTCCAGATTGGTGACCTGTTTGATGACGGTTGCCACGCGGGCCCAACCACGTCGATCGGGCGTCTTGACCAGTCCCGACCAGGTGGTTGCTTGATTCGGACTCTCGGAGGCTTGCCCGGTGCCATCCAAGTGTTGGGGGTGCGCCTGGATGAACGTTCGGACTCGAGCGTCCAGGTCGTGCTCTTGCGCCCAAAGCAACCAGTCGTCGACCGTTGGTGCGAACTCGTAGAGATTGAACCGAGAGACGAGTGCCGGGTCCAGGTCCGTCAGTTGGTACTCGTCACCCTCGTTGACGGCCGAGATGATGACGCTGCCCGGTGGTAACCGCTTGCCGGCCAGCGTCTTGTTGAGCGCCAACTCCATGACGGACTGCAGGATCTCTGGCCGAGCCCGATTCAGTTCGTCCAAGAACAACACGATCGGTTGCCCATCCTCGGGCCACCAATAGGGCGGGACGAACTCGCTGCGGCCGGTCGTTTCATCCTTGTGCAGCAGACCAATCAGATCGCCCGGGTCACTCATCTGGCCCAGAAAGAAGGGCACCACTTTCATGTCTCGCTGCTGAAAGTAGTTGGAAATGATCTGTGACTTTCCGATGCCGTGCCGACCGACCAACATCACGTTCTGGTCGGGCGGGGTGAGCTTCAAGACGGTCAGCAACTCGGTGACGTCAACGCGAACGGCCAAGGTGGGTTTCCGGGAATTTGGAGGGTGTCAAGGAACCAAATCGGGGCGGACGACTTCACAATGTCGACTGGCGTAACGACCCCGACGGGTGCACCACTAGAGATCTTCGTGTTTGACCCATTCACTGGACCAGGGGACGCTGGTTCGATTGCCGATGCGAAACTGAATGCCTTTCTGATCCAGACCTCGGATCGCGTGGAGCGTATTGCGAAGCTCGCTGAGCACTTCGTCAAATCGGCTGAAGGGAATATAGATCTCGACCAACCGACCTGCCGAAAGGTTAACGAAGAGCTTGAACTTTCGTTCGTCGGCAGCGGTGGCGAAATCAAATGATTCCTCCTTGGCCAGTTTCTTGATTTGGGCCCTGATCGCCTTGATCTTCAGATCGCGGACCTTTTCGCTCTTCTTGGCCTTGGCCTGGCGTCTGGCGTAGCGAGCCAGTACCTCACGAACGAATCGTTCAATTTCGCTGGGATCGCTGACCGTCGCGTCAAGTCCTTCCCTGGGGTGACCGACACGGATCGTCAGCGCGCCGTTGTCGGCGCGTTCCAACCGAATCTCGTTGCTTCGCCACTCATAGGCTTCGCTGGGATCCGGAATCGTGAACCGACAGATCGTCTTCGATCGACTATCTCGATCGCCCGGATGCTGGGTCAGCTTGACGCCTTGAATCGAGCGGACACACGCCCGCCATGTTTTCGATTCACGGCCAAAATCCGATGGGGAAACGAAAATGGGTTGGCTTCCGCTAAACCCTTCACGAAGTAGCTTGCGGACAGAGCGAACAGGTAGTTTCAACGCACCGGAGTCTCATGATGTGGACGTTCGCTCACGCATGTCCCACCCATCGCTGCTTCGCGTTCGGTTTAGCGGCAGACCGCGCGATCATTGATCTTGACGTCTTTCAGCATAGCAACGTCCATCGCTTTGGCCACGGCGTAGCGGCCGCTGCTCTTGCCGACCACCAGATGAGCGACCATCTCTTCCCCGGTCAGGTAGCTGTGGTAGACCACCACGGCCGAACCTGGAGCGATCATGGCATTTCCGTGGGCTTTCAGACGGACGGAGCCGCTGCGATGGTCGATCGAGACGACGTCGGCGGCGATACTGCGACGCGCGACCGGCGCGGGTCGGGTGGTCGTTTGCTTCCGCTGACTGATCACCTTCTGTGATCGCTGGATCGTTTCTTGCAAAGTGGCGATCGCGTCACTCTGTCGTTCGCCCGGCTGGGCAGCCGACGTGGGCTCAGCGGCGAAATCATCGGTGTGAGAAACCGGCGACAACGTGATGGGCTCGATCACCATTCCACCCAGAACGATCGGGGCGGCTGGTCGTTTTGGGCTCGGCCGCGATGTCGCTTGGCGGCTCGGCGGAATCGGTGCCGTGATGCGGAGCGGCTGTGGCAGACGGGTCAGCTGTCCGGCTTCTCCGTCCTTCTTTTCATCTTCCTCGGTCGCGTCCGTACCACCGTCTTCCTGGGTCGCGGAATCGTCCTTCTTGTCCGATCCTTCCCCTTCGGTCGTCGAG
>JBCCUO010000276.1:0-5729 GCA_039196805.1 Planctomycetota bacterium
GGCTGAGGTCGGTTCCGCCGGCATTCGAACTCAGCAATCAAGGGAAGATGGTCTGAGGCGATGCGAGCCAACGACGATTGGATCACATTCGCGGACCGAACACTCAGTTCCTCGCAAGACAGAATGTGATCGATTCGGCTGACCGGTCGCGGGCTCCAATAGGTGGATGACGTTCGATTATGGGCATGTAGATGGGCGTCGCGAAGGTGATTCGTGAGTTCTCGATAGCTCTTGGACTGGGGTGCCGCATTGAAATCACCGCAAACCACCGTGGGCCCACGATTGGTTGCCGCAACAATCCACTGCTCGCTGGTCAAGTGTCTGGCCTGCGAGTGTCTTTCGAAGGGTTAAATGCTCAGGTGTGTGTTGAGCAGCTGAACCTTGTCTCCTCCGGGGCATTGCACCTCCACCCATCGAACGCATCGTCGCTCACGTTGCAATCGCGATTGTGGCAGCCAACCGGATTTGACCTTTCTTAGCGGCAGTCGGCTCAATACCGCGATTCCGTACCGCTCTTCGCGGACCTGCCACGCGGCGTGGAAATGGTGTTCCATCGACAGCAGACCGGCGATCTGATGCGCCTGGTCAATACCGAGCGATCGCCGCCTTCCGACGTCAACCTCCTGAAGAGCGATCACGTCGACGTTCGCCTGAGCGATGACTTTGGCAATTCGCGTCGGTGACAACTTGCCATCCAATCCCAGGCAACCATGGACGTTGTAAGTCATGACCCGAATGCCGCGAGTCCTGCGAGCACTGTCCGCGAGCCCAGGCGAGGACTGCTCGGGCCGCTTCAACGTGGCAAGCGCGGCCGTTCGCAACCTCTCGGGCCGGACGTACTCCCATGACTCATGAAGCGGTACCGAGGACGGGATCAGCGCGAAGGCTGCCGTTTCGATCGATCCGACGCCGCCGTGGGCACCATTCTGAAGGACGAAGCTGATCGGATCCGTGTCGGGCAGCCACCCACCCAAAACCAAGTCACCAGCAGAGGGATGGTGGCAAAGTGTTTGGAAGTCCTCTTTCAACTCCGACAAAAAGGGATGATGGCTGCCGAAGATCACATCCGCGTTCGAGTCCAGATCATAGACGCCGGATGGCACAACGACTTGAACACCTCGATCACAAGTTCGATAGGCCACCATGGGAACGCGCTCATGGGTCACCAGTCGCTGAGCAATCTCGGCCAGCTGATCACTGGTTGGGCGGGGATTCACATTACTCGAGCGAATGTAGACATGACCGATCGGACCGACCGCCGTCACAGTGACCGGTGAATCGTTCGAATGGTTTGGATCAACCTCGCCCAACAGACGACTGACCCAAGTCGATGCCGATAGCCATCGGGCACGTCCAGAAGCCCGCGGCGACTCGTATTGCTCGATGCCCTCCGGAGCATCGGGTCGATCAAGCTTGATGGTCCTGGCGACCGCAGATCGACAGGCCACTTGAATCGACTTGCCGGCAATGAAGGGGTACGGAATGGTCGATTCCTGGCCATGGTCACTGTAAATCCAGACGTCATAGTGCCTGCGTTCTGATCGTGATGCGGCGCTCGCCAGTCTCGCGATGGCATGGTCGATTCCCTTCAGCGACCAATGAGCGAACGGGGACGCAGGACCTCGGCGATGAGCTTGCTCGTCATAACCAAGCAGGTTCAAGTGAATGATCGGTAATCCGCGTGCCATGTCGATCGACGCACCAATCACGCACAGCTCGCGAAGCAGAACGGATACCACGATGCGTGACGGAATCATCAGTAGTTCCTGCCAAAACTCCTTCCCTGTCCAGCGACGATGGACGAAGCCCGCGGTCGCCAACACCAATTCGATCGCGGCAAGCCCCGCGGCGCGACAGAGCGAGCCGATGTACCAGACCAGTCCGGTGGCCAACCGAACCGGATGGACCTCCGACATCAAACGGCTCCAACCGAAGCTGGCCGCGCAGAAGTGCGTTTCCTCTGCGCCACCATCATAGATATTGCAGTACGCTGAGCCCCCCTCCAACAACCCAGTGACGTTCTTGCTGAGAAATGCCTGGACCCGGTGTGCGGCGACCGGGGAAAACATCCGCACGGACTCGCCCGTCGGACCATCAATGAAACCGAACGCGGGCACGGCGCAGCGTTGACCGTAGAACAACTCTCCTTGAACTGCGGGCGTGGTCGAGGGGATGCCCGAATAGAATCGGTGCAAGCGATAGTGTTCGCGACGCAACAAAGACTCCATGAACGGTGTCTTGCCAGTCTGGATCGCTCGTTGAAGCTCGCAATGCGATAACCCATCGATCTGCACCATAACCAACCCCGGAGCATCCGAGACGGGGCCGCGCGGCAAACGGAACCAACGCACCAGCCACTCGCTGCGACTCAACGTTCGACGCAGCTTCGACCACCAGGCGGTCAGCCGATCCAGCATCTTCAGCCCCCGTTGGCATTGATCTGAATGGAGTTCTGTGACGACGCCCCAAACTCGTCTGACATCAACCTGCGTTCGATCCGCTCGATTGCCTCGGTGATCGCTAGGTCCGCGGCAGCCGGGCTGTCGCTCAACGTGATCAGCGACAGTTGGTCACTGGTGAGCATTCGCTGTGGATTGAAAACCAAGTGATCACCAGTGTCACGATCCACTCGATAAAGCCGATCTCCAATCGCGCCCAACACTTCGCTAAAGGGCAATCGACTGATGCCGGGAATGCGAATCACACGGGTCACAAAAGGCCGTGATTTCCAGTGACCAAAAACGGCGTCCATCATGGCCATCGGTAGCGAGGTCCCACCCCATCGACCATTGCACTCGATGAATTTCAGCCCGCTCTCGTCCAACGACTCCCCGACCAAGATCATGTCGAACGAGCATCGCCCCACATAGCCCAGCGCCTGATAGACCAGTGCGATCAGCATGCTTTGCCGACTCATCTTGCACGCCAGTTGGTCCGGCAAGTCGGCGGGAAGGCATCCGTCGAAATGGCCGCGTTCACTCCCAAACGTCTGCAGGAACAGACCGTCCAAAATGGGACGTCCGTGACCACGGGGCGGAATCCAAAACTGAGCCGAAGGCGCCGCCAGGACACTCTCGCTCCACCGAGTGACCAATAACTCCGATCCTTCGACGTAGTGAATTTGGGGCAACCGCTCGGAGAGGGTTTCGTCAATCTGCCGCAACGTCTTGCCCCGTAGCTCGTCCATCGGAATGACCAAGTTACCTTCGCCACCCGCGGCATCAGGTAGCTTGATCGCGACCGTCTTGGCATCCGTGCGAGCCAGCATTTGAAGTTCGCGCGACGCCATCGCCCTGTTCCAGACCACGTGTCCCGGTGGGATCGATCGCGTGCCCAAGGCAGCCCGAACCAGTTGCGTGAAGCGGCCCTTGTCATTCGCGAATCGGCAGATCGATGGGGGCGGTGCGATCACCTGCACCGTACGATGGCTGGCCTGACTCAGCAGTAGCGCCAGTTGCCACACCGCCTCGGAACCCATGTGCGGGTGAACGAACCGCAGTTCGTTGCTGCGAATCGCATGCACCAGAGTGCGACGCGTGCGACGGTCACGCCAACAGGCTTCCGCCAAGTGAATCGGCTGGCCCTGCGTGTCGGGAGTGAGCCAATGAAGCGGAGGCAGGTCCAGCATGTCTCGACAGTAGGCCTGATAGCCCGGCACTTCCGGCAACGCCGTTGCCAGCCAGTCACCCGCCAAGCCCCGCAAACGCGCACGCTCCTGGTAGAAAGCATGCTCCGGCGTCGCCAGGTTAGGTATTTCAGACAGATCGTCGACATGCAGTGCCGGCGCCGGATCACACGACTGACATTGCAGGTCCTCGAACTCAGGTTCAATTGCCAGTTCACTGTAGCGGTGTCGCAATTGCAAGGCGATTCGATCGGCCGTCTGCTGATCCGATTTCGCATCGTCACGTCCCACCGCCGACCAAGCGTGTTTCCGTGCCGGAGCCCCGTTGGGAATGGGAAGAGTGCGCGTCACCATGGCCGAATCGACGGACAGCACGTGGGCATCCGGCAAAAGCTGCCATGCTTCGTGGGACAGCGGTTCCGATGCGACCACCACGGCATGGTACGGCACGTCGGGGTCGTGAGCGACGTGAGGGATTCCGCAGATCTCGCAGTCCCTGATTCCGTCGCGTTGCACATAGCAGAGCGAGTTGCGCAGTCGTGATGCAATCATCACGTGGCCATCGGTCAGGATCGTGTTTAGCTTGGCAGGCTTGTTCGGCGATACCTGCTGGCAACGACGATCCAGCTCGCCAATGGACTGCGACACCACCCAACTCAATCCTTCCAGATCGATGCATCCGTCGCCATCCATCAGTCCTTGCTCGCTAGCTTTCTGCACCAGCCAGTGAAACAGCAACTCGCTATCGGTTGAACCCTTGATGTTCTGCGCCAGCTTGCGAGAGATCTCACCGAGCAGTTCATTTCGCAGGGAATCGATTCCGGCAACCGTGCCGTTGTGTGCGAAGATCCAGTTTCCCCAGATGAAGGGGTGACAGTTTTCGATCTGTGTCCGACCGACGGTGGCCAAACGCACATGCGAGATTACGCCCGTCGAATAGAGCCGTTCGGCCGCATCGCTGAAATGCAAACCTTCGAACGCCGGCGATGCGTTCTTTTCAAGGTACGGATCGCCATCGCGAAAGTAGCCAATGCCCCAGCCATCAGGATGCTCTCGCCCCACCTCGTCTTCACGACTTTGGATCAGTAGTGCGTTTTGGGCGTGGACCAAAGTGCACTCCACCTTGGTCGGTTCGTTCGATCGAAAACCGTATAGTCGACACATCACCGCCACCCACCGGAGCGAGAAAAGAAGCTTGATCCGGCCATGTTTGGTTCGCAGGTGGTGTGCCAAACTGAGCCATCAAACGGGTGAGGAACATCATTTGCAGAACTTGGTCGCTGGTCCTAACCAGACATCAATTAAGGAATGCAAGGTAATGCGATGGCTGAGAACGAGGGCACCTGGGATCAGTTGAAACATCGATTCGTGGACGACCACCGCTTGATGACCCGCGCGTACCGCGATCTGATCAAGTCCTTAGATGAGGAAGACTTCGAGCGTGTCGCGCAACTGGCCGATGAACTGGATCGGCATGCCGGGCCACACATCGAGTTCGAGGAATCGCACTTGTACCCAAGGGTCCGAGAGTCACGGGGTGATCGGTACGCGGACACGATGTACCAGCAACACGGTGAGATTCTGGAGACGATACGAGAGCTCTGTGATGCTGACTTCAGCGTCAAGCCAACGGCCAACCAAGTGCATCGCTGGCAAATCGGGTTGCAAGAAGGGATCGACCACGCCGTCACGTGCGGCACTCTGCTGAGCCATCTGCAAGCTCTGGATCCATCTGTGCAAGAAGAGTTGCTGGAAGAAAGCAAACGTCTTCGCCGCCGGGGACGTCGCTGGTCCGAGCTGGCTGCGTAGAGACCGCTTCGAAGTCTCGTCACCCGCCCTCAGGACCCTCTGCGAGGGACGCAAGGCACCAGCGGGACGTAGAAACGCACTGCAAACGCGCGACACTACGTCACAACGTTGAGCCAGATCGCGTGCATTAGCGGACAGCTATGCACGCCAGTATAAGGCCTGGCATGAGCTCATGAAGGAGCCCGGCCGCTAACACCGGGCTTGCCCCGGTGATGCGATAAGTGACAGCCACCAATCGGTTTCCCCAAAAAATCGCTGTCGCGATCCACGCGGCCACAAGCGGCGTGGATCGCGA
>JBCCUO010000277.1:0-5724 GCA_039196805.1 Planctomycetota bacterium
ACCACCGCCAAGTACCAGGAACTGATGGGCGGTCATGAGAGGAACGACTGTCGCAAGACGTCAGTATTGACCTGACCGTGATGCCAGGTGCGTCCGGTCTTCAGGTTGTGAAGCGTGACAACGGCGGGACTAAACAACAGTGGATCCACCTTGTAGAAATCGTAGTCATAGTCCTTGAAGACGCTGGCGAAGGGCCTTCCATAGTCCTTGGACGTCGCGCTGATCACCTGGGCAGCAACGGCGTCAATGCTCTCGTCATCACTGTCGACCCACAGCGTCACATGCGCACCATACAGCATCGCATCGTTGGTCCGTCCAATACCCGCGATGGTGTCGCCCGGTTTGGCGGGCGGCGGTAGAGGTGCAGTGCCCGTTGCCGACACGACCGTCGTTACATCGAAAGAAAGCTCGTGAAGTTTGTGCAGCGCCGTTTCCACGCTGCGGGCGACCACCTGGATGCTTCCGGCTAGCGATGTGCTGGGGGCGATCGCCAGGTGGACTTGGTCTGCCGGCGTCTCGCATTCCTCGGCGATCAGTTCAACGGCCGCCTCGCTGGGCAGCTTGTCCGATTCGAGCACGCCCACGGCGACCGGTGATTCATCTGCGAGGTTTAGCTGTTGCAGCAACGGTTCGCGGCCGCGACGCATTCGCATCGGCCCGCTCCCCATGGCAAAGAAGTCGTCGGTCTGCACCGGCCAGCCCGCGTACTGGCCCCCCAGGCACGCCGCCACGGCGGTATCGGTTTGGACCGTCACCTGATTGGCGGAAACCAGTCGGTCGAAGTCCGCGGGCACGATCCGCACCTGAGCGGCGGCCGCTAAGCAGATCTCTGCCAACAGCGTTCCTGCCTGCAGCGATCCCGGTTGATTGACACCAAGATCCAGCACACTGGCTCCCGCCACGTGCTGCAGCTGACCGCGAAGCTCGGGAAGAATCGATTGGGCCAGTCGAAAGGTTCTCAGTGCGGCTTCATTGTTCATCGCCGAATCGTCAGCGAAACGGCGGTGTTTGTCCAGCTGCCCCCTGCCACGAAAAGCACAGATTGGTCATGCTTTTAGGTCCGAAAGACCTGGCCGGTTCCTCGCGGATTTTATCGGTCCCCTGTCGTTGCCTTTGCACACTGATCACGTCTCATGCCGCTTCGGATCATTCATTTCCCGCACCCAACGTTGCGGTACAAAGCCAAACCGATTCGCCGAGTGAACCAAGAGCTTCGCGATTTGGCGGCCGAGATGCTGGAGTTGATGTACGAAGCCAAGGGCGTCGGATTGGCGGCAACGCAGGTCGATCTACCGATTCGCATGTTTGTTGCTAACCCGGCCGGAGCGAAGGGCGAAGGGGAAGAGTGGGTGATCATCAATCCAGAGGTCCAGCGTCCACGAGGCAACGAGGCCGGCGAGGAAGGCTGCCTGAGCCTGCCGGGGATCTACGGTTCGGTCAAACGTCCCAAGACCATTCGTTTGACCGGATACGATCTGAAAGGCAATCCAATTGATGCCGACTTTGATGGCTACCTGGGACGTGTCTTCCAGCACGAGGTCGATCATTTGAATGGCGTGATGTTCATCGATCGGGTCAGCGAAGAAAACCTAGCGGCGCTCAGTGGGCCATTGGACGACTTAGAAAATGAGCTTCGATCGATGCAGTCCTCAGGGCAATTGGGAAGCGACGAGCAATTGATCGCTGACCTGAAGGCCTGGGAAGACAAATTCGCCTAAGGATAGACATGCGAATCATCTTGATGGGCACAGGGCCGTTCGCGGTGCCATCGTTTGAAGCCATTCGCGCAGCGGGCCACGAAACTGTCGCCGTGTTCACTCGGCCAATGCCCGCG
Source organism: Planctomycetota bacterium (assembly GCA_039196805.1). Taxonomy (GTDB): domain Bacteria; phylum Planctomycetota; class Planctomycetia; order Pirellulales; family Pirellulaceae; genus JBCCUO01. The sequence continues at coordinate 1,835 of JBCCUO010000277.1, forward strand.
GTTAAGAGCCGCAAGGGGCCGCCGCCGGCTCCGGTCCGCCAGTGGGCATGTGAGCACCGGTTGGCTGTGTTCGACCCCGACAGCATCAATGACGAAACGGTGGTTGATCAACTTGAGTCGCTGGCCGCCGACCTGATGGTGGTTTGCGATTATGGCCAGATCCTCAAGGCGCCCGCGCTGGCGTCCACGCGACTTGGCGGGATCAATCTGCACGGCTCGTTGCTGCCCGCCTATCGAGGTGCCGCTCCGGTGCAACGCGCGCTTTTGGCCGGTGAACCGATCACGGGAGTGTCGGTCATTCATATGACGCCAAGACTGGACGGTGGACCGATCTTGGCCACTCAGAAGACAGAGATCGATCCCAAGGAGACAGCGGGTCAGCTGGAGGAGCGGCTTTCAGCGCTAGGGGTGCCTGCCGTGGTTGATTCCCTAGCGATACTCCAAAGCTGGGATGGCGAATCGGTCATCGGGGAGGTTCAAGACCCGGACGCTGTCACCAAGGCTCCTCGATTGCACAAATCAGAGGCAGAAATTGATTGGACGGCAACCTGCAAGCAGATTGACTGCTTGGTTCGCGGTATGCAGCCCTGGCCGATCGCGTTCACCCAAGTGGTCACGCGGCCGGACAAACCACCCGTACGCGTGGCGGTCAAACGCGTGGCCTCCATCACGCTGGACAACGACGACCCTGAATCGCAACGAAACCGAGACCTGGCGCCGGGCGACATCGCGTGGGGCGATGGATTTCGAATCCGCTGTGGAGACGGCGTGCTGGTTCTGGATCGCATTCAGCCCGCGGGCAAGCGCGAGATGGACGGGGAAGAGTTTGTCCGTGGTCACCGACTGAAACCAGGGCTGTCGATTCTGGACGACAAGACGCCCTCGAGCTGACGCTCCCAACGCTTTCGGCCTGACCCGCCCAACTTGATGGTGGGGCATCCAAGATTCCAAAGGTGTGTTCGATACGATGAGTGAAGAAGAACAAATACTGGTGGTCCCTGAAGGTGTCGTGAATGCCATCGGCGCGTTCGAGGGATTTCAGCGTGACGTGGACCGCTACCTGGGCGCGATTCTGAGCAGCAGCGAACTGTCCTTTCAGCCACGAAGTGCGATGGAGACGGATCCGACGTTCAAGCAGTTGATTCCGTATGTTTTGATGGAGTTCCTGGATCTTGATGGTCAGCCGATGCTGTTCACTTACACGCGTGGTGGCGGATCAGGTGAGAAACGGCTACACGCCAAACGAAGTGTGGGAATTGGAGGACACATCAGCAAGGAAGATGCCGATGGTGGCTCCGATCCCTACTTCACGGGCATGCGGCGTGAACTGGATGAAGAAGTGCAAATCGGAGCGGGCTACACCGATGACTGCGAAGGCTTGATCTACGATCCCAGCAACGATGTCGGCAAAGTTCATCTGGGAGTCGTTCATCGGTTTCGCTTGGAAGCCCCTGAAGTAGCGAGCAACGAAGCGGATCTTGCCGAGGGCGGGTTCGCGCCCGTGGCGCAGCTGAAGGATGAAATGCACCGACTGGAAACGTGGAGTCAAATCGCGATTCAGACGCTCTATGGGTAATGCCACATGATTTACCTGGACCACCATGCGACGACGCCCTGTGATCAACGGGTGGTCGACGCGATGCTGCCGTGGTTTGGCGAGCATTTTGGAAATCCACACAGCGACGCTCACGCGATGGGTCGCTACGCCGCTGACGCCATCGAGAAAGCCACCGACCAGGTCGCCGAATCGCTTTCGGTGCCTCGACCGTCCATCGTGTTCACCAGCGGTGCGACCGAAAGCAACAACCTGGCCATTCGAGGCGTGTGCCTGCACCCGCGTCAGAAGCGCCGGCACGTCATCACGATCGCGACCGAGCATCCGGCTGTGTTGGATGTGGTTGATGATTTGGTTCGAGATGGGTTTCGCGTCACCAAACTTAGCGTCGGCGACCGTCACAGCACGAACGTGGGGCAGGTCGATTTGGATCGGCTGGCCGATGCACTGGACGACGATACCGCGCTCGTGTCGGTGATGTGGGCAAACAACGAGATCGGCACCATCGCTCCGATGCAACAGATTGCATCACTGGTTCATGATCGAGGAGCGTTGCTGCACAGTGATGCGACACAGGCGGTTGGGAGGCTGCCCATCGACATCGCGTCCGCAGATGTCGATCTGATCAGTGCGTCGGCACACAAGTTCTATGGCCCCAAGGGTAGCGGTCTGCTGGTCGTCGGTAACGGCAATCGCCGTGTCCGCTTGCGCCCACAAATCGTCGGTGGTGGCCAACAGCACCAGCTTCGTAGCGGCACCGTGAATCCGGCGGGCGTGATCGGATTGACCAAAGCCCTGGAACTGCGTCTGACAGAAATGGCGAGCGATCGGTTGGCCGTTCGAGCGATCAGGGATCGGCTGTGGTGCGGCCTTAATGAGCGGATGCGAGATCTGGTTTCGCATCCCCTGGAGCTTAATGGTCCCGAGTTGGAAGGTCCTCGGCTGGAGGGCAATTTGAACCTTGTCTTGCCGGGTGTCGAGGGTGAGGCGTGGATGTCGGCTACTCCTGGCTGTGCGTTTAGCAGTGGGTCCGCTTGCAGCAGCGCCGAACCGACCCCCAGTCATGTGCTGATGGCGATCGGATTGAGCGAGTCGGAGGCGCGACGAAGCGTGCGGTTCGGTATCGGTCGCACGAATACGGTCGAAGAGATCGATCGAGCCGTGGAGGCACTGACGGCCGGCTATCAATCGCTCGTCAAGCTGGCCTAAAACGCCTATTGCTGTTTCGCGCCCAGGAACGGCGGGTGCCAACTGGGCGCTAACGAGGCGTCATCTCCGTCGATGCCCGCTTCGGGTCGACCGCGATGATTCAGCAGGGGATGGTCCGGCATCGCCGCCAATGCTTTCAGCGAAACGAACCGGACACTGCCGTCTTCGTAGAGCATGTTCATCCCTCGTCCCGAGTGTCCAAGCTGGGTGCCACCCAAACTGCTACGGTCCAGTGCCTGGTTCAGGCTGGCCGCATCATCGATGCGAACTTGCGGTGCGTCGCTCATCACGGCAAACATGGATCGACTTTGATATCGGGGCGAAGCGTAGCCTTGTTGATCCACCACACCCAGCGTGTAGGCGTAGCTGCCGCCAGCCGAATACTGCAGCGAACGGAGTTCATCGACTGACGAGTCGTGCAGCTGGCTCATCGAGACCAAGCGCGGTCGAGTCGACAGAGCGACCGGAGTACCGTCCGCGGCGTCAACGGACCGTCGGTCCACTGAGGGGCACTGCAGGACACGCCCGTCAGAAAGCAGTCCGGCCTCGTTCAACCGTACGGCATAGACGCCCGCGAACGCTTCCGGGCCGCTGGCTGCGACCGCTGGCAGTCGGCCGTCACTGTTCCTCATCACAAACGATGCAATCGCTTCACCGACCTGTTTCAAATTGTCCTGGCACGCTAGTCGCCGAGCCGAGAAACGGCCTTCCATCACGCTGGGAAGCAGCACGCCCAGCAACGCGATTGAAGCCGCCATGCCTGCCATCAGATCCAACCAAGACCAGCTGCGGCGTCCGCGGACCTCGTTCACTTGACTGAGCGGCGTCAGATGGAGGCTCGATTCCCTCGCGGCCGATTCCCAAGGATCGTTTGCCAGGTCCGCGGCAGCAGACCCTTCGACCCCCGGTGGCGGCAACGGCGGTAATGCATCCAGCGTCCGCGAAACCAAATCGACAGGCGGAAGAGGATCGGCGTCGCGAGCTTGTTCCAGCGGCCCCAAGGACGACTTCAAGCGAGCGAGTTCTTGGCGAGCTTCCTCACTGTCAGCCAATAGCTTGTCGACACGCCGCATCTCGTGCGGTTCCAAAGCGCCAAGGAGGTAGCCGAGCAGGTCGTCGTGCATCT
>JBCCUO010000278.1:0-5714 GCA_039196805.1 Planctomycetota bacterium
GCCCCGCCCTGGCGGACCTTGAATTTCGGATTGCTCTTGCAAATCACGTAGATCCGTCCGCGACGTTTCACGACCTGGCAATCGGGGTGGCGGTACTTCAAAGCACCGATGCTGCTGACAACTTTCATCGTGGTTTTTGCTCGTGATTTACGGCCTTTCGACCCGCAAAGGAGGGCAGCGAAGGCCAAACTGTTCGGTGATTGCCAGCCTTCAGAGTCGCCAGAGCAAGTCTCCATGGCGGGTCCGGCAAGCAGATTCAGGCACGAACGCTGGGAAGTTCCGTCCGGCGAAGCGGCAGAGTATATCGATTCCGGGCCTAGGTTCAACGGCAAAGCACGTTCAACGACAAACGACGTTCAGCGGCGGACGACCCCGTCCTGTCGCGCGCATTTAGCTGCCCAGGACATGCCCTTCCCGCCGTAGGGCCTGCCGCCGGGGCCAGCCGCTGCCTACCATGCCGTAGCTCTAACTCACGCTCCCTCTGAGAACACAAACGCATGCCCCGATTGGCCTATTTTGATTGCTTCAGCGGAATCAGCGGGGACATGACGTTGGGAGCCCTGATTGATTTGGGGGTGTCATTGCCCATGCTGGAATCGACCATCCAGTCGCTGGGCCTGCCCGAAGTTCGCATTGAGGCGACGGAGGTCAAGAAGGAGGGATTTCGGGCGATCGGCGTTCAAATCGTCCATCCTCCCGAACACGCGCATCGGCATTTGCATCACATCACCGCAATGCTGGACGCGAGCGATCGACTGACACCGGCGGCCAAAACGATCGCCACCAAGATCTTTCATGAGATCGCCGTCGCCGAGGCCAAAGTGCATGGAACCACGATCCAGAAGGTTCATTTTCATGAAGTCGGCGCCATCGATTCGATCGCCGACATCGTGGGGACCGCCGTCGGGTTGGATGCCCTGGGGATCGAACGCGTCGTTGCGGCAACCGTGCCCACGGGAACGGGGGCGATCACGATCGCCCACGGTCGTGTCGCTCTACCGGCTCCCGCGACCGCAGAGATCCTTCGTGGCGTGCCGCTGCGCGATTGCGCGATCGAAGCGGAGCTAACCACGCCCACCGGGGCTGCGATCCTTAAGTCGCAAGCTGCCGATTTTGGCCCGATGCCAGCCATGACCATCGATCGTATTGGATACGGTGCAGGTAGTCGCGATCTGGAGGGCCAAGCCAATGTACTGAGGGTGGTCCTGGGCCAAACGGATGGTGAAACCGCATTGCTTTCTGACCAAGTCGTCTTGATGGAAACGAACTTGGACGACTGTCCTCCGATGCAAGCAGCTGATGTCGCCCAGAGGCTCTTGGCGGCCGGGGCGCTGGACGTCTGGCAGACGCCGTGCGTGATGAAGAAAGGTCGGGCAGGCATCGTGATGTCGGTGCTGGCCAAACCGACTGATTCGGCCAGTCTGGAAGCGATGCTATTGCAGCTGACCCCCGCGATTGGTGTTCGGCGTATGCGAATGGATCGGCACAAGCTGCCTCGTCGTCAGCGGACCGTGACCACGTCGCTGGGGGAATTGCAAGGCAAAGAGGTCGTCTTGCCCGGCGGCCAAATGCGCTGGACGGTCGAGGACGACGAAGCCCGTCGCGTGGCTCGTCAGCACGGGATCAGCACCGAAGAGGTAAGGCAAACCGCTGCCCAAGCCTACAAGGCAAGCGTCTGAGGAACGCCGGGCGGACGCGGGAAGACGTCGCTTGTTGACAGCCCTATTGCTATTCCAGACGCATCAACACGCCGATCGCGTTGAGGTGCTGTTCAATCGCCTCGGGTGTCACCTCGTTCCAGCCACTGGTCTTGTGCCGCAGGATCGCTAGCTTCAGCTGTTCCATCGCATCCGACAGGTCACCGGGCAACTCGCTCAGTCCGGCAAACGGCTGCACCGGAGATTGGCTGGCGTCCATCGGATCGTTGCTGAATTCGCCACTTGATCCGACTTCGGCGGAGACACCGCTGAGTGATTCCTCCTCGCCGAAGTCAGGTTCATCGTAAACGGGGGCGGTCGACGGCTCTCGGTCCTTGTCGTAAGGCTTTCGATCGGCGTCGCCCTGAGCCGGCATGGTGATGTCTTCGTCCAAGTCCACGTCGACGATTTGGCTGGCGGTGGGACGTTGCGAATCGACGGCGCCATTGGCTTGCCAGCGTTGCTCGCGCATTCCGGAAACGCTCCATCCCTCACGCGATGCTCCCTCAAGCCAAAGCGGAGCATCATCCCATTCCAGGGCCGCCAAAAAGTGGCTCCAGTACAAGCCATCATACGTCGTGTACTGTTCGCCAAACCGGTTGTACACACGGCGCAGCCGGCCCACGTGTGGCGCCGTCACGCCGCCAACGCGCCTCGCCCAGGCTTCATCAGAAAAGTGGGTCGCGGGTGCGCCCGCTTCGACCAGCTGAGTCCGCCACTGATCAATGATCCGCCCCTTTTCCCAGTTCGTGGTGCTGATCAAGTTGTTCCAGAGTCCCACGAAGGGCTCGGCGAGCGAGTCTAGTTCTTCGTCCGCGTCCGGGTTGGCCGATTCGATCTCGCCACTCGGTTGCCCAACGGCCGGTGCCTCAGCGTCTGCCTCGGAGACGGTTTCTAACTCGTCATCATCGGCAACATCGACATACATTTCGTCTGCAATCTGGTCATCGATTTCAGGGGGACGTTCGGACGGGAACTGCGATTCATCCGCGAATTCTTCAGAGGTCATTAGCGCTCGTTATGGGGCAGCATCGGAAAGGGCAAGTCAGCACCGTCACGCTATCGCACCAGGTTGCCAGCCGTGAAGCAGGTGGGGATCGAATAGTGAATCTTCTCGTGATTCTCGGTTCCGAAGATGACGTTTGGCCGGACCTCTCAGTGTGGAAAGCTTGTTGGGGCTTTGCGATCACGGCTCAAGACTCCGATTTCGAGTCGACGTGATTGGTGTATCATGAGAGAGCCGTCGCCCCAGAACGTCCGCACCCGCGGGCCGCATGAACGGCTCCCGCCAGCCCCGCCTCCACTCCCCGCCCAACGCAGCGCATGTTGACCCGAACCCTGGGCAATGCAAGACGTCCGTTTCTCGTGCGCGTCATGTGCGCGTGCGCAGCCGCTTGGACTGCGATGGCAGGTGTCTCGCAAGTCTCTGCTAAGGAGCCGGCTCGCGGCGAAAGCGAGCCGGGTAACGGGGCACCACTCAGCCGTGCGGACGAGGTGTTCTTCGAGGCCAAGATCCGCCCGATTCTGGTTCAGAGATGCTACGAATGCCATTCGACCGAATCGGGTGAATCGAGTGGCGAATTGAGATTGGATTCCGCGATCGCCTTGCGGCGTGGTGGCATTCGGGGTGCTGCCGTCGTGCCAGGGGATGCCAAAAACAGCCTCCTGATCCAGGCCGTCTCGTATGTTGATCCCGACATGGAGATGCCGCCCACCGGCAAGCTGCCCGAAGCGGAGATTCAATTGCTTCGCCAGTGGGTTGTGCGAGGGGCGCCCGATCCACGCCCTGAGACGGGAGAGGTGCATTCCGAAGCGGTTGCTGTGACTCGCAAGTCGCCGGCAACGCATTGGGCGTTTCAGCAACCTCGTCTGTCAGTCGGCCCCAAGGGGACATGGCCACGGGCGAAGGATCTGATCGATGCCGTGGCCGACCGCGTTGCCGCTGGTCGGGAGCTTGTCAGGGCTGAATTGGCCGACGACCAAACCCTGGTGCGACGTCTCTACTTCGATTTGACCGGGCTTGCCCCGACAATAGATCAGATTCAACGGTTTGTGTCGGATCCGCACCCCGGCAAGTATGATCGCTTGGTTGATCAGCTGTTGGCGTCGCCCGAGTTCGGCGAGCGATTCGGCCGCTACTGGCTCGACGTGGCACGTTATGCCGACACGCTCGGTTACGCCACGGCCGGAAAGGAGCGACGGATTCAGGGCAGCCAGCGCTATCGTGACTGGGTGGTGCGAGCCTTTGCGGGCGATGTTCCCTATGACCAGATGATTCGTTTGCAGCTGGCAGCCGACCGGATCGATCCCGAAAACGAGTCGGGTGATCTCGACGCGATGGGGTTTCTGACCACGGGCCGGCGTTTTTTGAATCCACACGACACGATTGACGATCGAATCGACGTGGTCACCCGAGGTCTGCTCGGGCTGACCGTCACGTGTGCCCGTTGCCACGATCACAAGTTTGATCCGATTCCGACGGTCGACTACTACAGCTTGTACGGAGTGTTCAGCAGTAGTCATCACAATCCCGACGGCGCCAGCCCGTTGATGATGGAAGACAAGGCGAAGCCTCGCGACGTTCGCGTGTTTTTGCGAGGCCAACCCGGCCAGCGAGGTGAGCTCGCGCCGCGTCGCTACTTGACATCGCTACGAGCGACCGACGAGCCCTCGTTCCAGGTAGGCAGCGGCCGAGAGGAGTTAGCCGATCGCATCGCCGATCCAGTCAATCCGCTGACCTGGCGTGTGATGGTCAACCGCGTCTGGGCTCACCTGATCGGACAACCTCTGGTGGACACCACAAGCGACTTTGGCTTCCGAACCGAACCTCCCGTTGCACCCGAGATTCTGGATGACTTGGCAGCTGATTTTGCCGGGCACCGCAGTGTCAAGCGACTCGTTCGCAGGATCGTCGGCAGTCACACCTACCGGCAGTTGGCTCAAGCCACCGCCAAGGTTCGTGATGCCGATCCTGACAACTTGTATCTCACGCGATCCAACCGTCGCCGTCGCGACTTTGAATCCTTGCGTGACACGATGTTGCAGGTCACGCAGCACTTGGATCGCCAAATTGGTGGGGTGCCTGTTGAGATCACGCTTTCTAGCCCGATGCCTCGTCGGACTTTGTACGCGATGATCGATCGCCAGAATCTCCCGCCGCTGTTTCGTACGTTTGATTTCGCGAGTCCCGACACTCATTCCCCGAAACGCTACTTCACCACCGTTCCGCAGCAGGCGCTGTACTTGTTCAACAACATGCAGGTCCTCGAACTGAGTCGTGCTTTGGCGCGTCAGGCTCGATCTGCCGCCTCCGACGACACGCGGAGACTGATCGGCGAACTTTTCCAACGGTCTCTTTCGCGACTTCCGACCGATGACGAGCTTGCGGGTGCCGCCAATTTCTTGGCCAAGCCGCTGCAGCTAACAGACCTTGGTCGCGACCCGAGATCTCTCTGGAGCTACGGGCTGCTAAGACGGGTGGACAACCAATGGACGCAATGGGAGCCGCTAAGTGTCTTTGCCAATGCAAGGTGGCAACCCTCCGAATCGTTCCCTGCCGATTCGCCTCACGGCCATGCCTTTGTTGGATCGGAAATGGGGCACTCGCCCAACGATTCCAGTCTGGCGATCGTTCGTCGTTGGACCGCACCGTTGTCTGGGCGAGTTAGCATCCAGGGGATGATCGGGCATCGAGCTCGCCAAGGAGATGGCGTGGTTGCCGATTTTCGGATCGCAGGCAAGTCGGTGTTTCAGGGGATTCAGAAAAGCAACAACCGACCGTACGGACCGATCACCCGGCGAGTCAGCCGGGGTGACCACATCGACTTTGCGGTGTCAGCGGGGAAGTCCCCCAACTACGACAGTTTCTTTCTGCGGACCAAAGTGCAGCTGACGGCCGATTCGGGGGAAATCGTTGACAGCGACAGCGTGGCGGACTTCAGCGGGCCCATTGACTACGCCGGCACCAAGCCGCTGGATCGCGTCGAGCAATTGGCGCAAGTCTTATTGATGAGCAAC
>JBCCUO010000279.1:0-5713 GCA_039196805.1 Planctomycetota bacterium
CTCAACTTGGCGGCACACAAGATTGCACCTGCGATCGCGGCCGGCTGTCCGTTTGTGCTCAAGCCGGCGAGTCGTACACCCGTGGGGGCATTGTTGATCGCCGAGGTGCTGTCGGAAACCGATCTTCCTGTCGGAGCCTTCTCTATCTTGCCATGTCGCCGCGGGGATGCGGAAGCGTTCACGACCGATCCGCGATTGAAACTGCTGAGTTTTACTGGGTCACCTGAGGTTGGTTGGGACCTCAAGTCGAAGGCGGGAAAGAAGAAGGTGGTGCTGGAGCTGGGCGGCAACGCCGCTTGCATTGTCGACGAGGGGACCAACTTGGACGTCGCCGTTGATCGCATCGTCATCGGAGCGTTTTACCAGTCCGGCCAAAGCTGCATCAGCGTTCAGCGAATCATCGTTCACGACTCAATCTATCAAGAGGTCTGCGATCGTCTGATTGGGCGAATCGGATCGCTTCGGGTTGGAGATCCGAAGCAGGAAGAGACCTTCATCGGGCCGGTCATTTCAATCGGTGACGCGGAGCGACTGGAGGACTGGATCAAGCAAGCGGTTGACTCGGGGGCGAGCCTGCTGGCGGGAGGTGGCCGAGACGGAGTGATGGTGGAGCCAACGTTGTTGGCGGACGTTTCCAAGGACCAACCGCTTGTTTGCAAGGAGGCGTTTGGCCCGGTTGCGGTGGTGTCGCGATTCTCCGATTTCGATCAGGCGCTCGACGAGGTCAACGACAGCCAGTTCGGTCTTCAAGCGGGCGTCTTTACCAGGGATCTGCACCGAATGCTGCGGGCCTGGGACCGGCTTGAGGTGGGAGGCGTCGTTGTTGGTGATGTCCCGTCGTGGAGGGTCGATCACATGCCTTACGGCGGTGTGAAAGAGAGCGGTTTTGGTCGTGAAGGCATTCGATACGCGATGGAGTCGATGTCCGAGCGTCGGCTGTTGGTGATTCGGGATTGACGTGATTGCTGATTGGCTGGACGGCGACGTACGATGCGAAGAAAAGCTACTCGCACGTGGACGGCAAATGGACTGGCGATTCGACAATACCTACGCTCGGCTCCCGGAGATGTTTTCTCAAGCCATCGCGCCGACCAAGGTCGAGGCACCTTCGCTGGTCGTTTGGAATCAGCCGTTGGCGGAAGAACTGACGCTCGCCAGCGAACCCCCTGCGGATGGAGAGCTAGCTGACGTGCTCTCGGGCAACCGGTTACCAGACGGCGCTGAGCCGATCGCGCAGGCCTATGCCGGCCATCAATTTGGCGGCTTCACGATGTTGGGCGATGGCCGCGCGATTCTGTTGGGGGAACACCTGGATTCGCTAGGCAATCGATTTGACATTCAGCTGAAAGGCTCCGGCCGCACGCGTTACTCCCGATCCGGCGACGGTCGGGCGGCGGTGGGACCGATGCTGAGGGAGTATTTGATCAGCGAAGCGATGCACGCCTTGGGCATTCCCACGACTCGCAGCCTTGCGGTGGTGGCCACGGGCGAACCGGTCTACCGAGAAGTGCCGCTACCCGGTGCGGTCCTGACTCGCGTCGCCGCCAGTCATCTTCGCGTCGGCACGTTCCAGTACGTTGCCGCCCAGCGTGATGACCACCATTTGAAGGTCTTGGCGGATTACGCGATTGACCGCCACTATCCCGACCTGGTGGAACAACCCAACCGATACGTTGCGCTCTTACGATCGGTCGTTGAGCGTCAAGCTGAGTTGGTGGCCCAGTGGATGCTGGTCGGATTCGTTCACGGCGTGATGAACACGGACAACGTGTCGATCGCGGGCGAAACGATCGACTATGGGCCGTGCGCTTTCATGGATCGATACGACCCCGGCACGGTGTTCAGCTCGATCGATTCGCAAGGTCGCTACGCGTACGGAAACCAGCCGGCGATCAGCCAATGGAACTTGGCGCGGTTTGCAGAAACGCTGATTCCGCTGATGCACGATGACCCGAAAAAAGCGGTGGAGATTGCGACGGAGGCGATCGAATCGTTCTCCGAGCTCTATGAAGAGTCTTGGCTCGGCGGGATGCGTCGTAAGCTCGGATGGACGACACGGGAACCGGGTGACAGGGCACTGATCCAAGAGTTGTTGGATTGGATGACGGAAACGCGGGCGGATTACACGAACACGCTTCGTGGACTTTCAACCGGGCAGCCGCGGTCGGCCGTGGACTCAGCCTGGCACGGTTGGCATTCGCGCTGGCTTGCCAGATTACAGCGAAATGATGTCTCGGAATCGGTGGCGGTTGAGCAGTTGAAGCAGATCAACCCAGCCGTCATTCCAAGGAACCATCTCGTGGAAGAGTCACTGGTCGCCGCCGAGCAGGGGGACCTCAGTCTGATTCATGAGTTGCTCGAACAGCTTGCCGATCCATTCACGGACGCTCCGGCTGAAAGCAAGTTTTGCACGGTGCCGAGCTTGGACGCACCGAAGTACCGCACGTTCTGTGGTACGTAACTCAAGGTTCGTACCGGTAGATGGGTGAGGTCTTCCCGTCGATCGTCGTCAACTGCATCGTGACAAAGCGGACCGGCCCTGAAACGGTGGTGTAGTACTGTTTTTGCGATTGGGCGGAGTAATCGACTTGCGGCACTGGAAACGCGCGATCGGGACGGTCGACGTTGACACCGTACTTGATCTCATTGATCGCTTGACGACCAAAGAGCAACAGACCGTTGAACCAGATTTCGTTGCCTGAGATGTCGATCCAATCTTCACGCCCCTTTTCTTGACGGATCAGGTCGATTGCATACTGGGCTCGAATCAGCTTCGGATCAAACGGAATGGCAAACGGTCCGCGGGAATGACCCGCCGCGTCAACGTACTTGAATTCAATCGATGTTTTGACCGTATCGGGAGGAAGCGTCAATCTTAGATAGCGAGTTGGTCGGTCACCCTGGCCGGCCGGCAGCGGGGCAGGGCGGAAGTCGGATTCGCTGTGGGTGCGAAACGCTGGCTCTGTGGCGTCTTCGGCGATCTGCAGCGAGACCCACCACTCGGGTTTCGAGAGTTCATAGTGGGCAGTCATCTCGATCGGATGATCGACCAATTCCTGACGGACGTTGTCCAACTGCTGCAATCGAGATCGTGCGTCGGACAGCATCTCCTCGGCCTTGGATTGGTCCAAGAAATAGCACAGCAGATTGCCGGCTTGGTGAGCGTCGATCAAAGCGAGCAGATGCTTCTTTTCGGCCAGCGAACTGGTCAGTGTGGCCGGCTCATGTTGGGCATGAACTTTGGCGAGTGCGTCGTGCGCGGGCGCGAAGTCTGGGTGCTTAGCCAGTATCTCCTTCAGCGCTGCGATACGCCGCGGCGTCGGCATCAGCGTGGCAGCGGCCAGTTGGCGTGCCGGCAGTTGGGGATCTCCGGGAACACTTTCGTACGTCTCGCGAGCACCCGCAGCACCTTCTCGCAGTCGCAACAAGGAGACGAATTTGAGGTGAGGGTCCACGACATTCAGGCCAGCCTGAAAGAACTGCAGGAAAGCTTCTCTGGCCTGCAGCTGGTTGCCTGACTGAGCGTACTGCAGCGCCTTGGCGTACCACTGAATGGGTGAATCGGGCTCGGACACCGGCTCCACCGGCTGGCTGGCGAGTTGTTTGAATCGCTGTTGCATCTGCTGCAATGTCAACGCGATCTGCGAGGTGTTTTCCGCGATTTGCTGATTGCTCTGGTCGATCGATTTCGCGGACGTGGTCAAGTCCCGCGTGGTTGCGTCCATCGACTCGATGGCGTCGGCGACCTGCGAAAGCGCCTTGGTTTGCTCGAGCGTAACCGGTACCAACGCATTCGATAGAGTTGGTGAACTCGCAGTCTCCGATGAGCCCTCGATTTCGGTTGTCGGCGACTCTGTGTTTGTTGGTTCTGGACTCGGGTCAGGCGATTCGGCTGGCGTTGCGGTCTTGCCATCTTCCGCCACGGTACGGACGTTGGCAGTTGTGTTCGATTCGTCGACGAGAGGATCGACGTTGGACTCTTCGTCAGCAACGGGCGAGAGATCCGGCGAAGCGTCCACGACAGGTGTATCAGTGGCGATTGAGTTGGACGCAGCCTGCTGGTCCGCGCTCCGCGTACCCCAGTCGTGAAAAAGTGTCAGGTCGATCGCGATCCCGGCAACGACCAATGCAACCAAGAGCGCAGCAACTTTCCTGGTCCCAAAAGTTGCCGAACGATGGATCGATGGATCTTGCCAAACGTGGTCAGGACGCTTGGCATCCAAAGCAATCTCAGCGAGTGTGTCTCGATCGCAATGGGGCTCGATCGCCGACACCAACTCTGCTGGGTTGGCGAATCGATCTTGCGGTGACTTCTGCATCATCTTGGCGACGATCTTGCAGACGGGCGCCGGGACTTCGCTACGAAACTGGCTCAGTGGTTCGGGATCCCGTTCGGTGTGGCCGATCAGTTTGGTCGCAAACGAGCTATAGCTATCGCCCGAGAATGGAGCCTGTCCGCTGATGAGGTGAAACAGCGTGCACCCGAGGCTGTAGAGGTCGGCGCGGATGTCGATCGGATCTTTTTGAGTGATCATCTCGGGCGCGATGTAGTCCGGCGTGCCCAGGCATCCACCGGGAGCGGTCAAGCTTGGATCCTGCGTTGATCCGCGAGCTAGCGAGGCGATGCCTAGATCCAGCACTTTGACGCAGCCGGTTTGGTCCAACAGCAGATTGGAAGGCTTGATATCGCGGTGCACCATGCCATGCGAGTCGATTTCCTGGAGCGCCAGGGCGACCTGCCGGATGATTTCGCAGGCCGCGCCAATCGGCAGCTTTCCCAGCTGCTGAAGCACGCGTTCGACATCAATGCCCTGCAGCAACTGCATTGCGATGTAGCACGTACCGTCGGCGCGGCCGGCATCGGTGGCCAACACGATGTTGGGATGCTCCAGACGACCGATCGCGTGCATCTCGCGTTCGAATCGCGCGGTGACCTCCGGGCTGGCCGACAGTTCCGGCGGAAGGATCTTAACCGCAACGCGTCTCCGCAGGCTCTCGTGTTCGGCTTCAAAGACGGCCCCCATCGCGCCGCGGCCGATTTCGCGAATGAGCAGATACGGACCGATTTTCTTTGTCGGCAGTTCCGCTGCTGCATCCGACAACCCCGCGGCGGAGCCGGGGGCCATGGTTCCGTCGTGGTCGTTCATCGATCTTTGGGCCCAAGGGCGAGTGAGATGGCTTTGCAGTGAGAACGGTCGCCAGTTCGCATCGTAGCGGTTGCCGCCAGGATTTCGATTCTGGTTACTGCTCGGAACTCTGGCGAGTCCCGCGACGTCGATTTACGCTCGATTCCCTGGGCTAAGAGACAGTTTCATTACTCCCCCTTCAAGCCGGATGCCCTCCGCGGACGCTACGACGTCCGACCTGCCGCAATCGGGAGGATGCCTTCAAACAAACTCTCAGCTAAGAGCAAGAACGTATCGGAGCTGGTTTCGCGACAGGGAAACAGAAGACTGCCGGTCAGGAGCTCACCGGCCAGCAACTCGAATGCGGCCTGTTTTCTCGGCGAACTCCGCCAAACACTGTTCAGCAGTAACGTCCGTCGCCGGATCGAGAGATGATCCTGAATCATTCATGATGAGACCCCGGGTGATTGATTTCGTGCTCGTACACATCGTCCAGGACTAAGGTCGGGTAACGAACCTTCCGGGGCGCATGTGTCTGCGACGAATGGTCAGTCTATCTCCAGCGAGCATCCGTAGGGGGGTGTTGC
>JBCCUO010000280.1:0-5703 GCA_039196805.1 Planctomycetota bacterium
CGGCATGGATGTCGGCTTTGACGCGTTTTCCGTCAACTTCAGTGACGTAGAGGTAAGCCCAATCGAGAGGTCCAATGGCCATGGGGCGACCGTTGCGATCGTCCTTGCGAAGCATCGGCATTAAGACGTCGTCCTGCTGGATCAGACCTGGCGAATCGGGTTGGTTAATCAACCCATGAGCACGGACCAAGCCGGTCGCCGATTTCGACCCCGCTTCGTCGATTCGAATCAGGGGAGTGAAGGCTTGGGTGACAGCACGGCTGATCGCGCGCGGCAGCTCAAAATCAGTTGCCGCAATCGTGCTGACCGGACGACCGAAATACTGCATCCGAGTCTCGACTTCCACGACGCTGACCGAAGTGGGTGGGTCCCCCGTGGCGATGCGAACCACGAAGATCTTGTCAAACTGCTCAGTGAAGTCGCCGACCAACCCAGCGATCGGTGGTTCGATGATTTTGGCTTCTGGTTCGGTCAGCATCGCGGCCATGCCGCGACGCATCAACAAGGCTTCTGTCGACGACTGAGTCCACTGCTCGCTCAGCGCCAACGAGTCGCCCTTGAACTCGTCCAGTTTGGCCGCGACGCCGGCGAGGTCCGCTCTGCCGATCGCTTCACCACGTGAGCGCACGTCATTGATCATGGACGCCAAGCCTTGCACACTTCCGACGTGTTGTCCGACATCGGCGGCAAAGCGAATGCGGATCGCATCAGGATGATCGCGTTTGACGGCAATGACCGGGTCACCCGCCGTCAACGATCCGTAGGTCATTGACGACAAATCACGCTGCGCTGCGGTTCGCACAAATGACGGAGCGTCCGCAACCTGCATCCTCCAGATCGTGAAGAAATCCCGATCCAAGTCGGCCCGCAAGGAACGGCGAAGCGAATTCGCGTTCACGCTGGGTTTGTCCGATGCAATCCAAATCAAGACACGGTAAGGACGAAAGTCCCAAGGGATTTCATCAAATGCCGCTTGCTGTGTCGCGTCGGATTTGGCGTTCAGTTTTGCAACCGTACGGTTCGCCGCATCACCGATCGTTTCTGGTTGGCTGCTACCGACAGCCTCCGCTTCCTGCCCGATGGCAGCCTCCGCGTTCGCCTCCGCTTCCTGCCCGATGGCAGCCGGCTGTGCGATGGCAGCGACCAACAAGGCGAAGAGCACGATTGCGGATCGATGGGGTGAAGTCAACTTCATGATCAATGTCCAATCGTAAAGTGGGGCGTGGAACGGCCGAGGCAAGTTCGCCACGACGGCCTCACTCTGGTCCGACGCGTTGTCCTCCCATCTCCCCGTACCTCGAAAGTCGCTTCAAAACTCACCTGCAGTTCGCGAGAGGACGTCCTCCCCGCTCGTCCCTCGCGACCCTCCCGGCGGGAGCGTGAAGTCGATGTGTCGCTTACGATCATCGCGAAAGCCGCCAGCGGTCGGCGTTCTGATAAAGCGAGACAATGTCGGATCCAACGCCCACCAGGTTCTTGCGATACGCGTACGAGTCGACCATTTGCCAGAGTGGCAACACGGGCAACTCGTGATGAGCGATCCCGTGCAGGTCCAGCAGCCTAAGCCGCGCGTCACGCCAGTTCTTAGACTCCTCCAGTCGTCGCAATCCCAGTCCGACCAACTGATCGGTGCTTTTGGCCAGCCCCTTAGGACCGAGCACACGGCGGGCATCAATGACCGGTTCCCAGAGCGCGACCGTGCTGTAGACCAGATCGGCCTCCCCGTCGTCGGGATAGGTTCGTCCGACAGGCAGCTCGACCAACTGGACGTCCAAATCCAACAGCTGCCACTGACTCCTGATCGCCTCGCAAGCGATTCGTGCCAGGTTGCTGGGAGGGTACGCCAGACGAATCGGTCGCATCGGCGGCAGTGTCTCTTCGCGACGAGTTGCTGCCGCCTCCATTTGGCTCTTGTTGACTTCCATCAACAGCTTGGCCAACCGTGGCTCGTAAGTACGAGGCAAGATACTGCGATCGTACGCGTATCCCAGGGAATCGTTCTTATCCATTCCGGCGGGGAACGGACCTGAAACGACTTGGCAGCCTTCGAAGGTTCGATTCTCCAGCAGTTCACCGCGCAAGATGTCCTGACGGTTCGTACCGTAGACCAAGGCACGGCGAAACGTTCGCTCGGCCAAGTAGGGGTGGTCTGAGCAGGGGACCAACAGATGCATCGACGGGAGTGGATACTGGGCGACCCGGATCGACCGGCTCTTGCTCAGCTTCGCTGCGTCCGAAGGGATCAGTTGATCTAGCACATCAATTTCGCCACGGACCAACTTGCCGACCGCTTGGGTCGCTGACTCGCTGCGGACTTCGACGATCTCTCTGGGTTGAGTGGCGTCGCGTGGCGCACCCTTCAAGGTGTACCGCACCACGGTCTCATCGGCCTCACCACGTATGTAGTCGCCCGTTGGTGACTTGGGTTTGCCCC
Organism: Planctomycetota bacterium; assembly: GCA_039196805.1. Taxonomy (GTDB): domain Bacteria; phylum Planctomycetota; class Planctomycetia; order Pirellulales; family Pirellulaceae; genus JBCCUO01. The sequence goes on from JBCCUO010000280.1 coordinate 2,435, forward strand.
CGAACCATGATCCATCGACCACGACCTGCAGCAAGCACTGCGGCAGCACGTTGGGCCGCTGTAAACGACACACAATGCTCTGGGCACTTTCGATTTCAATCGAACGAATCGCAGCCGCCCAAGGTGAGAAGTAACCTTGGCTACCAGGCTGCGCCCGATCGGCCAGGACGTCGGACAAGTAAAAGGACGTGATCTGGTCGAGGGGTGGCGGAATCTTGTTGGGTCGTAGCTGCAATGCGAATTGCATTCGGTCCGTCGACAGCTCCACCGGGTCACCGAAGATGAAGTCGTACTCGCCTCCTTCCGGGCCAGCATTCTTGATCTCGAAGAGCACACGGTACAGGAGCCGACCCGATCGACGTGCGGCCCAGTTGTCAATCCGAGTCGGATCGAACCGGCTGGCAGTTTGAAGGACGCCGACTTTGATCAACGGATAGATCTTGTCGATCTCTTCGACCAGAGCTTCGCCACCCTCGATCTCGGGCTTCAGGTAGATGCTTTCGCGGGCCAACTGCCGCGCCGATCGATAGTCCTTACGCTGCATGGCGTCGATCGCTGCCTCGCGTTTTTCGGTCGCCATGCGAAGGAACTCTTTGTCCCATTTGGCGACCGAAGAAAGCGACTTGCCATAGTCATCCTTCAAGCGAGCCAGCATCTGCTGGGCAAGATCCAGTTCCTCGTCGTTGACCAGACCGTTGATCAGTCGATCCGACATCGCTCCCAGAGCTCTGAGAACAGTGGACGACTTGTAGTCAGGCGCGTAGCGGCGCAGCTCTTCCAACATCGCCAGCGTGGATCCAAGGTCCTCACGTTGCGCCTGCTGGTAGGCATTTTTCCAGAGGAACTCGCAACGCAAATCGCGCAATCCGCGGCGGGCCGGGTAGTCGCGAATCAGGATCGACAGGAAGGGGTACGCTCCCGAGAAATCACCACTAGCAATCCGTTCTTTCGTTTCGCGTTCCAGCCGTTCTTCCCACAGGTCGACGCGCTCGATGTCCAACCAGCGCGCTGAAAAGACTTGCTGTTCGACGTTGACGATCTCAAACCGAAGCATTCCGGTTGGTTGAGCAGGCAAACGACGGCTGGGAAGATTCAGCAAGCGAGCTTTAACCCATCCACCCTTCGCCGCTTCGGTGAAAAAAATCAGGTCGTGCGGCTCCTCCTGAAGCAACTCCAAACCCATTTCAGGTGGAGCACCGACCTGGGCATAGGTCACGTATTGCGCCGACGCCGAGTTGTCGCCGACCAGGATCAGCACCAGGACGCAGGTGGCGGACAACCAAGATCGTGTGCGAGTGGAGGTCATCGGCTGTCTCACAACTGAACGATAAAGATGAGTCCTTCGAATCCGGGCACGAGCAATCGGTTGCCAATCGGCAGTGGCGATGCCGAGATCGGCTGTCCCAGATCTTTGCTGGCACTCAGCTCCCCGGTCGCGGCATCGATCGCGATCAGCCAGCCCGGACGCCCCGCCAACAAAAGTCGACCGTTCATGGTGATCGGTTTGTCAACGATTTCGCCCTCCGGTGCATCGAGACGAAACCGCTGCTCGCCAGACTCGTCAAAGGCGTGCAGCACACCGTCATCGGTGCGGACCAAGCAATAGTCACCGACTGACACCGGGCCATAATCGACGCGGCCGCTGAGCAGCTTTCGGAACGTTGGCTGCAGGCTAGCCAAGTCGTAACCAAGTAAGAAATCGGAAGCGGGTCCGGAGGCGGTCGCGATGTACGAGTTCCCAACACCCGACGCAGCGCCCAGCAATGGTTCCTTGATGTCGACCGAAGCGAGCGATCGCATCTGCTGGCCGACTCGCACCCGATACAGCTTTTTGCGACTGTCACCGACCACGACCTGATCGGGATCGTCGGGAAGGGGAACCGGTGTTGACCAGCGTACCGTACCCACGGGATCACTGGCCGGCTGGAACGGGCTTCCCATTACTGTCCCGGTCCGATAATTCATCAAGACCATGCGACCGTTGTCCAGCGGCACAAGCAAGCCGCCAGCGGACGCGATCACCTCGCCCGCCGGCGAACCGCCGGGATAGAGTAGTTGCACCTTGCGAAGCTTCTCGCGCGACCGCTCGGGGTTGTAAACCAGCGACAAGTCGGGCTGCGATTGATTCAACAACACGCGGACTTGCGGGCTGACGGCGATTGGCGACTCAAACCGGCTTTCGACGCCACGTCCACCTGGGTTCTCAATGGGGCCGCGTGTCGACCCGGTTTCCAGCGAATCGCGATCGATTTCGACCAGGGCGCCTTGACTGGTGGCGACGTGGAATGCCGGCTTGTCAGGAACACGCATGACCATCGAGACGGGAACGCCGACGTCGTTGTGCCAGATCTCCACTCCAGTTTTTGGATCACTTGCGGTGACGCGAATCGCGCTGGTGCCTCGCAAGATGCGAGCATGAACCAATGCGTCTTGAGTTGCCAACGGTTCACCAATGAAGGTGTCGGCTTCGTGATCGACCCAATCACGAACAACGCGTCCGGTGCTGATCTGTAGTTCGTAGCGACTGATGCGTGTTCCCGTGATCCACATCTGGCCTCGACCGAGCGCCATCTCGGTGGGCGTGGACGACTCGTACGACGGGGGCAGCGTCGCCATCACTGAGACCTGCTTCGTTGTGGCGGTCGGCTCGACATCGTAGACCGTGACTTGTCCGCGATCGCTTAGAACCACCAAACGACGGTCTTGAAGCTTGGGCGGCACCACTACGTTGCCAAGGATTGGGAAGGGTGGCTGTGCCACTTCCAGCGATTGCCCCTGATCGTCCATCTTCAGCACGTGGACGTTCGCTCGGTCGGGCGTTGCGTTTTCGATAACAAACAGGTGACCCAGCAGCGGCACCGGTGGGACAGCGATCGTGCCCTCGGCGTGACCTAGGTAATAGCTTTCGACACAGGAACCGTCGCGGGCGTTGAGCACATACAGGTTGCTGTGGTCGCCCGTTTGGTAAAGCCGGTTGGCCGTTCCCTTCTTTTCCAGGCCGGGACCGATCCGCAGTTCTTGCGGAATTTGCACCACCCAGTTCACGTCGCCCGATTGCGTGTCCAACCGCGCCAAACGACCTGACTGCGTCGCCACGAATAGGCTGTTTCGCCCAGCGATCGGTTCGCTAAACGGTTCGTCCATCGCCGTTCGCCAGCGGACTTCACCCGTCGTGCCATCGGTTCGCTGGACCAACAAGTTGGCTGAATCGCTTAGCAAGACGCCCTCGCCGCCATCGATGCGCAGCGGTGCGTAGTCATCTCCGAAGC
>JBCCUO010000281.1:0-5697 GCA_039196805.1 Planctomycetota bacterium
CCGCAACTCATGGCCTTCCATGAAGTTGGCTACGCACTTTGCCGTTTTGTTCTCTTGCCAACGACGATAGCCGTCATCAGCCTCGGAATTCTACACCGACCAAAACACTGGCAAGCGTGGGGAACATCCGCATTCGGCTGCGTGCCATTGCTGGCCTCCATCGCAATGGAAGCCACCGCGCTCATTCGATGGTGAGCAAGTCTGGCAAACGGACGCACGAACGCATTCACGCAGTTCAGACGCGGGTGGAGATGATGACCGATGCGGCGTGGATCGCGACAAGGGTTTCGGCTGCGGCGTTGTAGCTGCCAGATCCATGCCGTCCATTCAAAACAAGCCCGGTCGAAACGTGATTAACGGTCAAGAGCTCCGTAGATCGCGGGATGCTGAATCTCACGCCAAGTCGCAACGACGCAAAGGTCGCAGTAACTCCAAGCCTTCGCGGCTTCGCGTGAGACTCCACTCGGCCCCCGACCCGTCACCGGTCTGGGAGGGAGGCGAGCCGAGCCGGACGGTTGCAATGGGACGCTGAGGTTTGGCGTCGATGACTGACTTCGCCTGAGGCGGATCCACCGGCGGCGCAGTTTTGTCCGCGCGGTAGAATCACCCGGTCTCCTCAACCTGTTTCCACTTGAGCCTTTTCATGCGGCCTCCTGATTCTGTGTCGCGTCGTGACGTTGGTGCCAACATGACGCCGATGATCGATGTCGTGTTCCTGTTGATCATCTTCTTCCTGGTGTCCAGTCACCTGGCACGACAAGAAACCCGCATGCCTGTCGACCTGCCCATCGCCGGCAGTCCCGGACCAGTCGACCCGCTTCGAAACGCGTTGACGATCACAGTGACGGACCAGGGCAAGTGGATGATTACCGGCCGCGAAGTCAAATCGACGGAGTTGCCAAGTGTGCTCAACGACTACCGGTCGCAGCAAGGTCCATCGGCCGCCATCCGAATTCGGACGGATCGCGCGGCAACCTATCGGTCGGTCGAGCCGCTACTGCGCGACGCCGCGAAAGCCGGCTTGTTCGATGTCTCTTTGTCGGTTCGCAAGGAAGCGTCATGAAGGTGCCACGATCTGGCCGCGGCGATCCGTTAGAAGTCAAAATGACCCCGATGATTGACGTCGTCTTTCTACTGCTGGTGTTCTTTGTTTGGACCAGCAGTTTTGAACTTCCCGAGTTTGATCTTTCGGCGGCGATCGCGGCGCCGCCAATCGGTAGCGCGGAAGCGGATGCCGCCCAGCCGCCACCCGAAGCGTTTGACGAGCTGGTCATTCGAATCGTCCGTCAAGGCGATCGGTCAAGCATTCAGTTATCAGGTCAGCCGGTTGACGACCTTTCGGTGCTTCGCAGCCGATTGGACGCGGTCGTCTCGCTGGGCGTTCAGCCACCGGTGATCATCGACCCCGATGACGGCGTGACAATGGATCTGGCGATTAGCGTCTATGACACGGCGGTCGCCGTTGGACTGGATCGAGTTCTTTTTGCCACGGACGCGTCATGAACCGTGTTGGCGGCAGGGCGTCCAACGTTGATCGTTCGACTGACGATGCGATCGGATCGAGCAGCCGTTTCCACGGTTGCTTGCTGGTTTGTCTCACCGTGACATGCCTGGCGACAAGCCCTCCGACCATGGGGCAATCGATCTGGGATCAACCCGTTGGCCGCCGCACAGTCGACGACCATGCCGACTTGATCACCGCCTTGATCAAGGCACAACAATGGCAGACTGCCAAACAACTTTGCCAACGTCAACGTCGATCACTTCCTGAAGAAAGCGCGGCTGCGGCGACTTGGACCGCATCGCTGACGCGTGTGTTGACGGCCCAGCAACTGTTGGCCGACGATTTTGACGAAGCAGCGCTCACGGCCGTCACGCAGCCGATCGAAACACTGCTTGCGTCCTACCCGCAGCATGAACTTGAGCTACGTCTCCGACATCAATTGCTGCTCAGTCTTGCCGATGCGGCTCGCCACGATGTCCTCGTCGCGTCAACGGCATCGTCGACAACCAAGCGTTCCCAGCGTGCGATCGATCGACTGCTGAAGCTCGACAAACAGATCAAACAGCTGAATGAAGACGCGGAAGTCGGGCAACTTGGACTTGGTGGATCGGCTGCCGATCGGGCGATGAGTATCAACTTGTTGCAGCTTCGCCGACACTTGTCGGTGCTGGCCGTGCAAGTCGAGTTGCTGCAGTCGCAGACCTTTCCTTCGGGAAGCAGTGATCGCATCGGAGCCGCAGCCCGAAGCGCTCGATTGGCATTGGACGCCCTTTCGAAACTTCCCAGTGACGCCACCGCACGCGTTGACTTAATCCGACTTCGTAGCGAGGCGTTACTGGAGACGGGTGATTCCAACCAGGCTTCTTCGTACCTGGAACAGTCCATTTCATCTCTTGACCCGGGAATGGTTCGCGACCCTGCAGCCATCGAAGCCGTTCGGGTCCGCATTGACTTGGCAAAAGACGATCTCGCAACTGCCATGAATCGCCTGGTCCGATTCTTTGGCCGCGACGCCTCAGCGGCGCCCGCCAGCAACGAGATGGACTTGGCGATGCTATCGTACCTAATCAAGCGTTTCCAAGATGGGGATCCGGCCGGACTAGATGGAGCCGAGCGAACACGGCGGGTGACACGGTGGCTGGATCAGATGGAGTCGCGTGGCGGACCGTTTGCGCGCCGACGCGGCGAAGCAATGATGTTGCAGCAAATCAGTCGCCGCGGAGACGGCGTTGCTGGGCCAAGTGATACGGACTCAACCGTCCCGTCGGATGGAAGTGCGATGGTGTTGGCGGCCCAAGGACAGGACTGGTTGCGTCGCGGAGATCGATTGCGGGGCGGAGGGCTTCTGGCTGAAGCGGCGCGCTTCGAATCCGACGGCGATATGGCGATCAAGCGCGCGATCCAGGCTGCCGCAGCACTACTGGCCGAGACGCCTTCTGACGACGCTGTTGAATCGGCAGTCGCCATTCTTTCAGAGACCGCTGATCGACATCGTGACGCCGAACAATCGGCCAACGCTCAGCTACAGGCCGCCGTCATCGCCGCGAAGTACAAGCGAGGGCTTGCACCGGAGCGTCTCGACGCGTTGATTCGCTCAACAATCACGTCGTGGCCCGATTCGAAATCAGCGGAGTCGGCCAGAGACTGGCTAATCAAGCGGTTCTCGGATCGATCGAAGTGGATGGACGCAGCCTTGGTCGCGACGGACCGACCCGGGGATCGGTTCACCGCGCAGCAGATGGAGCAGGCCTGGTTGTTGTGGCAATCCGCCCTTTCGGGGCACTTAGAAAATGAGTCGGCACACGACCCAGTTGCTTCGGCGGCCATGCGCGTCCTTCGCCCACTTCAGGACAACGTGCACGCGTCCACTCTGCTGCAGCGGATCGGTGTCCTGATGCTGGACCGAGAGTCGCTACGCCGGTTGCTTGACTCCAATCCCAGTTGGTCGTCACCCGCCCTGCAAGGCCTGGCGGAATTCCGTCGCACGGGACTCGGTAGCGAACAGTTGGGTTCGCTGAGGAACGACCTGAAGCCCGTTGCGGCAGCACGTCTAATGGCGGATGGTAGATCGGCGCCCCAGCTTCAAGAGTCGGTTGTCCAGTTGATCGAGAGCTGGCAGCTCGACACAACCGCCGAGTCTCCTTTGGCGAGGGTAGAACGCATGATCTGGATCGACCAGGTTGAACCGGCCATCAAAGAGGTTCAACGACTGGTTTCGTCCAGCGAATCGCCTGGAAAGATCTTGACTGAAGCAGCGGCGATCCTGGGTCAAAGCGATCGCCCTGCCGCGAAGCGAGAATCGATCGCGTTGTGGGACCGCTTGGCAGCCGGGTTGGAGCGATCCACCGAAGCATGGCATCAGGCCAAGCTTGCGGCGGCGGAAACGATGGCACGATTGGGAGACACAAAGGAAGCGTCCAAGCGTGCGCAATACATTCTGCTGACCGCGCCGCCGACGATCCCCACGCTGCAACAACGCTACCAAGCCTTGGTAGAACCGTGAGTATCGCACCGCTGACCCGTGGGCGATTCGCGGTCTTAAGGCACGATGTGGACGCCGGATTCACGCGAACCGATCAAAATCACCTCGACTGGCTGATTGAGGCGGGTGACAGTTTGCTCACCTGGTCGACCGAACTGGTCGACGTCTGGACGGGACCGCTCGACTTGGCGGCCACTCAGCTGCCCAATCATCGCCTGCGGTACCTCGACTACGAGGGAGCGTTGAGTGAGAACAGGGGTCGCGTTCAACGGGTGTTGGCGGGAGAGTTCACCTGCGTCTCTGACAGGCCAATCTCCGCAAAATTGACCAGGGCTGGTTTGCCGTCCGATATAGAACTGCGATTACGTACAAGGGTGTCAGTACCAACCAACCAGGCTGTCACGTTCCAGCTGGAGCTTCAGCGCAACGTTCCCGCGGGCGCCACGGCGTGGCGTTTTCGACTTCGCCGCTTGTTTGATGATGAGCCAGACTCCCTTGCATCGGCAAGGTAGGCCAAGGGATTGTAGGAGACAAACTCATGCACCTGTCCCCGTGGGCGATAGCCCTGCTTGGCCAACTCACCCGTATGTCCACTAAGTTTTAGCCAGCCAGGCTCCAATCGGACCGATTCGATCACGACCGGTTTGCTGACATACAACGGATGTTCCGAAGGAATCGTGACCAGCGCCACGGGGCCTTCTTCAGTTTGGTCCCAGCGGATATCCAATTCGCCTCGTGCGGCTTCCGTACTGATGCCCTTTAGGAATTGCGATAACGGAAGCGGCAGCGCTCCCGCCTTCAAGTGGTGCAGTCGAACAGCCAACATGTTCGGCTCTTCGGTCAGCTCGACGGCAACCTCACAGGAGATCACAGTGTCCAGCTGCGAACTCTCGTAGCGAACGGCCGCCAAGATCTTGCCATCTTCGATGACGACGCGTGGGTCACGAGCCCCTTTGGCCAACAGGCGAGGAAACTTGCGAGGTAACTCCTTGGTCAGCCAAGCGTTGATGCGTTGATCGCTGAACGATGCGTCCCAGGAACCGATTCGTCCCGCTTGCTCACGAAGTCGATCGACTGCCGCGACCATCTCGTCGCGACTCCGCTCCAATTCAACCGGGTCGGCCTCCGTGGCATTGGCATAGAACTCGGGGACGTGGCGGGTCTGTCGCACCGCCCAAAGGCTGATCAGCCCGACCAAAATTGACATGACCCCAAACCCCCAGCCAATACGCGTCAACCATCGTCGCATCGTTTTCGATCCGTGGGGTTTTGAGGTCGAAGAGGAGCGTGAAAAGGAGGCGTCCTGTTCCCGCACCTTCAAAATCGTAAGGGACGCGGCAGCCACTGCCGAATTCTTCGTGCGATCCCGGGTTCTTGTTCAGAGGTGTTTGCCGTCGTGTTGGTTTCGGTGATGTCGCCTGTCGGGGGGGATTCTCGTTGCGAAGGTTGGGCTCCTGCCGTCTCTGAATTCGGCGTGACCGAAAGCAAGTATCTGGCCCATTCATTATTTAGCAGTCGGGAAGTGGCGTTCAGGTCACCATCGCGAAACCCCTGTGCGGCCAGAAAAGCGAGGTTTTGAAGCGAGTTTCTCTCGGCCGCGGAGGCGAATCGGTCATGCAATTCGATGGCATCCACCCACACCTTTCCCGGAGACAAATTGTCGATCGTCAACCGCAAGTTGCTGATTTCATCGATATCCAACTGATGCATC
>JBCCUO010000282.1:0-5696 GCA_039196805.1 Planctomycetota bacterium
ATGAAGACGATGCGGTCGTGGCTGGCATGCGATGGGCAAGCGCATTCTTGGTGATCGGGGTCGGTGTTTGGATGACGATCGCCGCATTTCGCAAGAGGCGCGCGACCGCTTGCGCATGCTGTGGCAATCAACGCCATGGTCTTCATGATGATGGTCGCCTGTGACAAGGTGATGGGTCAGGTGGACAACGGCCGCGATCGCGATCAAAGAAACACTGTGTGCAAGAGCGCTTGAAAGCCCCATCACGATTGGGTGCAGCAGGCTTCGCCGCTCGCCGGCCAGATAGACCAACATCGCCGTTTTGCCGTGCCCCGGCTCCAGCGCGTGCAGAGCGCCTAAGCCAAACGCCAAGCCCAATGTCAACTCATGTGTATGGTCGTGCACGGGCGCTCGCGGCAAATGGAGTGGAAATTCGCTCTGGTTCCAGCATGGTCGTTACGAGGCAGCCAAGGCATGAGTTCATACCAGGGAGTCGTACGTATGTCCCTAACATAATTGCGGGGTCGCGGCATTTCATTTGCAGTGCGTCGTGCGCAACCTGATCTTAATGGTTCGCGGCGAAAATTCACTCAGGTGGTGGAAACCAAGGCCCCCGGCGTCGACTATGATGGTGCCGATCAGGAGTGGGGCCTGTTTTTCGCGGCTCGAACCAGCCATTTCGAACGATTCGACCTGTCATTTTCGATGAATTGAGGGGCCACATGCATTTGCTTTCCGATCAGCGACGATCGGCATTCACTTTGATCGAGTTGCTGGTGGTCCTTTCGATCATCGGGATTTTGATCGCTATGTTGCTGCCAGCCGTACAGGCCGCGCGCGAAGCCGCACGGTCGACGGATTGCACGAATCGCATGCGCCAGCTCGCGCTTGCATCCCAGATGCACCACGACGTACTGGGCTACTTTCCTCCCGCCCGCTACGAAGCGCGACCCGATGCGGATCCCGAAGAGCGGTGTGGGCTCGAAACACCGACGTGGCTGGCTCGCGTGATGCCGTACATCGAACAGGTGGCGCTCGGCCAGAAGTGGGACATGGCCAAGGAATGGCACCAGCATCCCGAGGACGTCCGAACGGTCGTCCCAGATATCTTCTTGTGTCCGTCCCGACGTGCGGGCACTCGCCCCATCGGATCACGTCGACTTCGAACAACAACCTCGGGAGGAGGCGGTCGACTTCCTTGTGGTTGCCCGCTGCCGCCGCGACCAACGGACGTGTCTCTTGATGTTGAAGGAGCGTTATGTGACTACGCGGGCAATCACGGCGACTTGACACCAGGCGCGACCGGAGCCCCGACTGACTTTTACTTCGGCGGTAACGGATCGGGGGTGATCATCAGTGTCAGACCCGATTGCCACGACGGAGAGGCGATCGCTCCCCTGGACCGAGTCAAGATGTCCTCGGTTCGTGACGGGACATCAAGCACGTTTCTGTTTGGTGAAAAGTTTGTTCCACTGAACGGACTTGGTGAGTTCCCGATCGATTCCCCGGCTTACGACGGCGATCACCTGCCTGCCTCCTGTCGGTTGGCGGGACCAGGGCTGCGGCTTGCCCACGGTCCCAAGGACGTCCTCGCCGACATGTTTTCATTCGGCAGCTGGCATCCGGCCGGAATTCATTTCGCTTTTGTCGACGGGAGCGTGTCGCTGTTGAGTGCCGATACTGACACGAAGCTGCTCGGCTCGTTGGCCAACCGACGTGATGCACGATTGGTGGAGCTGGAGAACTGAACGAGATGGTTCCCAAGTCGACGACGATGCTGGCCTGCGGACTCCTTGCCCTGTTGTTGTCTTGCGTGACTGGCTGTTCATCGGAGGTTGCCAACACCGGCTTGGTGCGCTTCCGAGACGGAGAACCAGTCCAATCTGGAAGTATCGAGTTTCGCTCGGTCGCTTCAGGTGAGACGTTCGCTAGTCGCATCGACCAGAAGGGTGAATTTGCCTTGGCTGACAGAGATGGAGCGTCTGCCTTTCCGCCAGGCGACTACGAGGTGGTGGTGGTTCAGATGGTACTCACAGAGGATCTGGCCGCGGAGCACCACCAGCACGGTCGCACTGTCCCACGCCGCTACGCCGACTACTACACAAGCGGACTGCGCTACTCCAACGATTCCGCGCGAGTCGATCCCGTCGAAATCGAGTTGGAAGAAAGCTAGAAACGAACGGGCAAGAGCTTGGCCTTCGGAAAAGGCCGGTGACTGTCGACAGCTCACTCTGTGAGCCCGAATCGTCTTCCGCCGCGAAGCGAATCAGCCGGCACTTGGCCACGCGATCAAGCTTCGCGTTTGGAGAAGTCGGGCTACCCTCTCTCCGATCACTCGGTAATGGCGAGGCGTTTCGAGCAACGCCACGACCAGCGGAGCGGACGGGGACTCCTGCTGCGAGCGCAGATCGCTGGCTCATTTGATTCGCGCTTGATGCGCCTCCGCCTTGGCCAGCGGTTGAATCGAATCCTGAACTCAACTTCTACGATGCGTGTCCACCTTTGCACCACTCGGGAATGGTGGCTACGCTGGCTGACGTCGTTGTTCGAAACGTCGCCCCGCCTGAAGCCCACCCCTGCACTTTTTCGACCTATGATCGCTTTCCAACGTGCTGTTGTTGTTAACGCAGTCGCCCTGCTGCTTTTGGGATGCCTTTCGTCTACTCGGGCTGCCGATCTCTGGCCGCAGTTTCGCGGTCCATCCGGAGACGGGATCGTGGTTGGCCAGCAACCGCCGGTGCAGTTCGAGAAATCGGACGCGGCCTGGCGAACTGAAATCCCTGGGCGTGGCTGGTCGTCGCCCGTGGTTGCCGATGGCGTCATTTGGATGACGACTGCGATCGAAGTCCAGCCGACTCCGAAAGAACGCGAAGCAATCCTGGCCGAGTCGGGGATCGAGAAGAAGAAGTACAAGCAAGTTGCCGTTGTCAAAGCAATTGATTTGCGATTGGTCGCTGTCGATCTTTCCTCCGGCAAGCTGCTGCGAGACCTACAGCTCACCTCGATTGACAAGCCGGATGCAATTCACACGCTAAACAGCTATGCCTCGCCAACGCCGGTGATCGACGGCGCGTTCATTTATTGTCACTTTGGAACGTACGGAACGTTTTGCCTGGATCGGGCGGGATGCCTAAACAGCGACACGGATCCCATTCGATGGCAACGACGATTTCCGTTGGCTCACTCGGTCGGACCGGGAAGTTCGCCGTTTATCGACGGACCTCGCATTGTTCTGATCCAAGACGGAACCGATCGGCGGTATGTGGTTGCTCTCGACAAGCGAACGGGCGAAACCGTCTGGGAGACGGAACGTCCCGAAATGGACGCACCCAAAGGCGATCTCAAGAAAGCGTTTTGCACGCCGATCAAGGTCACTGATGCCAGCGGCCGTGACCAGCTGATTTGCTTGGCATCGCACTGGATGATTGCCTATCAACCCGAAACGGGCGAAGAGCTCTGGAAGCTCAACCACGGCAAGGGATATTCAATCGTGCCACGGCCAGTGTTTGCGGATGACGTGCTGTACTTCTCGACCGGATTCGGCAAGCCTCAACTCTGGGCCGTTCGAGCGGACGGCGAAGGCGATGTGACTGACACGCACGTGCAGTGGACCGTCAGCCGCGGGATCCCCGCCAAGCCTTCACCACTAATTCACGATGGCTTGGTCTACGTCGTGGACGACAACGGTGTTGCCAGTTGTTTCGATGCGGCGAACGGGGATCAGCTATGGAAGCATCGACTGGGTGGTGATTTTTCGGCATCGCCCACTTTGGCGGGGGAGCGTTTGTATTTCGCGAACCACGAGGGAGAGATCTTTGTGGTTCAACCTGGCAAATCGTTTGAGCTGATCGAGACGAACACGATCGACGAGAAGATCATGGCGAGTCCCGTGTTCGTTCAGGACGCACTGGTTGTTCGCAGCGAGAACGCGCTGTATCGATTTGATCATTGAAGGCTGACGCCCGCATGGCTGGCCAATCAGTGCTTCATCAACCGCATGGCGCCAGCCCGTCGGGTCTTTCCACCTGCCAATACCCGCGTGCTCGCGCAGTGCGGCTGATCTGAATTGCGGCGTGTCAATTGACCTGCGCTTCTGTCAACAGGCATTACGTCGGTGTATCCACATCATCCCAATCGTTGTCATCGTAGCGGATCAGCCAGTTGAACGCGTGCTGACGCTCGCTCAAGACTCCACCATCGATGCCTGCGGGCGGCTCACGTTGTTCTAAACCGGCCTGCCTTGCTGACCATAGCAGACGGTAGTTGACGTCGGCCTGGTCAAGAATCGCGGTGGTCGGTCGAAGCTTGGACATCATCAACGTTGCGTGGTTGCGGTCGACCATGACTCCGGCCACCGCGGGCACGTCACAGATCTCGTCAGGCCACTTCCATTCGGGTTGAAGTCCCAGCGCCCACTGCAGTGCGTACAGCGCTTCGTACCGCCAGGCCATCTCCGCCACCGCTTGTTGGTCCGGCGTCGCCGAATGCATGAACTCCGTCTCACGGGGACTCATAGCGGCAAACGCCTCCGGTGCACGCTGCTGAAACTGCTCTGCCGGCAAGGGACGATCCGCGGCCAACGACTCGGCGCGGACGGCAACCAAGAACAGCGACGAAGCTCGCAATGCCACTTCGGTAGCGGATCGCACGCTCACCTCGCACTCGGCCGGGATCGGTGGCAAGGCCTCTGGGACCTCGATCAGGCGGTTGCGCAACTCGACTTCCGTCTGAGCCTTTCGCTGTCGAGCCGCTCGCGGAAACGGGATCTGTGCTTGATCGTCGGGCTGGCCGAACTCGCCGTCGGCCAGACAGCGCAACAACGGGTCTGTGACGGTACCATCAGGCAAGACGAAGATCGCGTTGTTCGCCCACGCCCAACTGGCAAGCGACGTGTTGCCCTTTTCTTCGACGTCCAGCTGGTAGAGATGCCGCGTCCTTTGGAAGTGACGAACGATGGCGAACAGCGACGACGTCATCGACCGACGGCCGTCATCCATCACCATTTCGGCCGCCGTCACCAAGTGATCGCGAAGGCGCCCCTGTTGGTGGTCGAAGTGAACCGCGTGACGATCTACCTCCGTCGGTGGCAAGACTTCGCTTACCGTGCAGTAGGCATTCAACTTCATGTTCGACGCGTCAGAACGCATCCGCGTGCTCAGCCGACATTCCACATGTCTTGGAACCATTCGACACGGTCGGCGCGACGTGGGCTGTAGTTTCCGTCTGGTTTGAACTTGCGATTCAATAGAAACAGCCGGAGCGTGTTGTATGGCACTTCGGCGTGCTGCGAGATCATGTCGACGTACTCGCTCTCCGCCTTCCAGTTGTACAACAGCTTGTTGTCGCGTTCGAAGGTGGAATCCAGGTATTCCGCATCGGTCGAGCTGCAGACAACGAAGTCGCATTTCTGCTTGCACAAAAAACCAAGCAAGCGGCCCGCAAACTCGCGAGTTTTCTCTAGATCGTCGTCAAATGTCGCGGCCGCAATGCTCCAAAGCGTGGCGTAGCCGTTGGGATCTTCCAGGTCTGCGGGACGTTTGAGTTCAAGGGGTGCGGTCGTTGATGCAGCCATGAAAGGTCCTGTGAAATCTCACGCTACCGCCGCATGGGGCACGCCATGCCGGTAGCACTGAATCGATGATTGCTAGCCCATCATTAAAGCGTCCGAGGGCCGTTTTGACCATAGGCCATGCGCCATCGGCTCGGGATCATAGCGC
>JBCCUO010000283.1:0-5689 GCA_039196805.1 Planctomycetota bacterium
CAGCAATCGTGAGAGAAGCGGCGGACCGAAGGCCGAACTGAGCCCATCCCAGTCAGAGACTGCCCGGGCCGAATCAGCCGGACCGGGTGCCGGCGAAGCGGGGAACAATCAACCGCTGCCGCCCCCGCGCCGTGTCCATGACGATGCAACGATTGCCAGAGCATGAGTACAACCGTCAAGCAACCCATGACCACAGGAAACTGATCCGATATGGCGATTCGATGGGTGTCTAACCGCGCCTTCAACTCCGTTCACCGACGCAACCTGGTCTACAACACGTGCTGGGAAGACCCAAGGCTTGATCGCAAGGCACTCCAACTGACCGATCAAGACACGGTCGTGATGATCACGTCGGCTGGTTGCAACGCTCTCGACTACGCGTTGGAAGGCCCGGCCAAAGTGATCGGCGTCGACATGAACCCGCTTCAGAACGCTTTGCTGGATCTGAAACTGGCCGCGATCAAGACGCTGGAATACGACGACTTTTTTCAGATCTTCGGACGGGGGCATCATTCGGATTGGCGCAATCTGTATCGCAACACGATCCGGCACGCACTCGACGGCGACACCCAAGCGATTTGGGACAAACGGATCGACTTCTTCGACGGAAGTCATCGACGCAGCAGTTTCTACTTCCGCGGCACGTCGGGACTGTTCGCCTGGTTGATGAACCGCTACTTGAACCGGCCCAAGGGGTTGCGTGAGGCGGTCAACGAGTTACTTGACTCACCGACGATCGAGGCGCAGCGAGAAATCTATGAACGTCGCAACGTCGAGGAGTTGCTTTGGACACGGTCGCTTCGCTGGGCACTCAAACGCGACATGACGATGGCGATGTTGGGTGTTCCCCGCAGCCAGCGAAACCAAATCGATCGCACCTATCCCGGCGGCCTGGCTCAGTTCATTCAAGACCGCATCGCGCACGTGTTTCGCGAGATTCCGCTGCACGACAACTACTTCTGGCGCGTCTACCTGACGGGTGAGTACACGCCGACCTGCTGCCCCGAATATCTGAAGCCGGAAGGCTTTGAGAAGCTTAAGGGTGGAATGGCCGACCGAGTGGAGACGCACACCAACACGGTCGAAGGATTCCTCAGGCAGTATGACGGCCAAGTCACGCGGTTCGTCCTCTTGGATCACATGGACTGGCTATATGATCGTAAACCCGAGTTGCTCGCCAGCGAATGGCAGGCGATCGTCGACCGTGCTTCGTCTTCCGCCCGGGTGCTTTGGCGATCAGCGGCCATGGAAGTCGATTTCGTTGACCCCATCGGCGTGCAGATCGAAGGTCGCAGTGTTCGACTGGGAGACTTATTGACGTATCACGGCGACCTGGCGACCGACTTGCACCAGCTTGATCGAGTGCAAACTTACGGCAGCTTCTATATTGCCGATCTAGGGGAACTTGCCGCGTGAGTGGTGACCGATCCGCCGGAGTTGAAGGCGGTGCCTTGAAGAAGCGTTCCGGACTGGGCAGCGATCTGCGTGTGCTTTGGCAGATGGTCATGCACCGCACGACCGGTGACACCCATCAGGAACGTCTGGAAAGCTTCTATGCCGATCAGGCGGAACACTACGACTCGTTCCGTTCGCGACTGCTACACGGTCGCCCCGGACTGTTTGGTTCGATCGACTTCCCACGCGATGGCGTCTGGGTCGACATGGGATGTGGCACGGGTGAGAACGTCGATTTTGCCGGTGATCGCGCCGGCAAACTTGCTCAGGTGCATTTGGTTGATTTATCACCCTCGCTGCTGGACGTGGCCCAGCGACGGGTGGCCAATGATCCACGCAACATGAAGACGCACTTGGCAGATGCGACCGAGTTTTCGCTTCCCGCGGGCAGCGTCGACGTCGTCACGTTCTCCTACTCGCTGACGATGATTCCCGACTGGTTTGAAGCGATCGCTCGGGCCGAAGAGATGCTCAAACCGGGCGGCCTGATTGGCGTCACCGACTTTTACGTTTCGCGCAAGCACGCGGATTCGGCTGGCACACAGCACGGCTGGCTGAAGCGGGCGTTTTGGACCCACTGGTTTGCCAACGACAACGTGTTTCTTGACGGCGAACGTCTAGGCATGCTGACCCGTCGATTCGAAACGGTGCACCGGAGTGAGCATTACGGCAAGGTCCCCTACCTGCCATTGATTCGGGCGCCTTACTATCAGTTCATCGGACGCAAACCGTCAACGACAACGTGACGACCACGCTTGGCTCGACCCCTTCGTCGTGCGATGTCGTCGGCGGCGGTCGCGCATCCACTCGTTTGACCGATCCGGCGGAATCGGAGAGTGGTTTCGGGCCAGCCGCCGAACCTTCGATCGCGCTGATGGTCAACTACGATCGCTGGTGGGCCAGGACTACGCGGCTGATCTGTCGATGTTTGGTCCCGCGTCGCTCTGTGATGTTGAACCACTGCGACGAATCAGACCACCTCCAGAATCTGCGGACGCTCCAACGGTGGGCCTGTGATCATGCGTGGGTGGACGGCCAAAGTTCTCATGTTCGGCACGGTGATCTGCCCGAGCGGCCGCGTGAAGCCTTCTCACGAATCATCGACAGTGGTCGATATCAGCGGATGCTTCAGGCCCATCACGGACCAAACTACGCGATCAAGTCGCTGCCAGCGATCAATGAACTGTACGTCACCGGACCACCTGCCGCTTCATCGTCGGATGCTGTTTTTTACATGTCTCACCTCGACGGCCCCTACCCGATTTATCCGGGGGCTGCCGTCTATCGCTGCATGGTCGCGGCCAGCGAAAACCCTGAGGTGTGGACCCACTTTCCGATGCAACGTGGTGATTCGCGACAGCCGGAGTCGCATCGCCTGCAATTGGGCGACGCGGTCGCATTCGACTTTCACCGCGAGCTTCACTACATCACCCGCAGTGCCGGCGTGGATACGGCAACGCCCCGCGTCAGCCTGAAGTTGCATTTCATTGCCTATCCGAAGGTGGCGCCCGGCTACGGGGCGGTTTTGGCGCAAGCAACCACTCGCTACGTCCTTCGTGCTCGCCGTCTGTTTCTGCAGACCATCGAGCCCAAGGGGTTGTCGGGCTGGCTGAAGACCGGCTGGATCCTGCGTTCGACGCATTGGTTCGAGACGACGCATCGATGTTTGGGCTGGGGCAACCTGGCCTTCACCGGCATGGTGGTGGTCATCGCTGCGGTCTTGGGTGATTTGGCGTGGTTGGTTTGGGGATCCAGTTTCGTGGGACACGCCATCGTGATGGCCGGTTTGATCTCGACCGACCTGATCGCGATCGGGTCGCTGAAGCGGGACGTGCGTTACCACCAAACCTGGGCAATCGGCGTGTGCATCGGGTTGGCGATGGCCGCGGAAAACACGCGGAGTCCGCAGTTGCTGATCAGTGTGCTGGGCGTGCATCTGGTCCTGTTGCTGGCAATCGGGGTCGTACGTTGGCACAAGCGTTGCAAAGTCACCAAAGGCTGATCCAGGATCGATTATCCTGAGGGACCGCCGTGGTGCTTCAACACCGCCGTTTCCGCGCCACAGTCACCCTCCTCGCCGAGCCATCCGACCATGAGACGCTTCCTGCTGTCGTCCATTGCCTTCTCTCTGTTGATCAGTCTGGCGCCCGGAGCGCATTCCGAAGACCAATTGAAAGCCCTGATCATCGATGGCCAGAACAACCACAACATGTGGCCCAAGACCACAGTGATGATGAAGGACTACCTGGAGGAGACAGGACGTTTTCACGTCGAGATTGCTCGGACTCAATTCACTTGGAAGGGAGGCGATTTGTTAAAGCAGTTCCCTCTGAAGGACGGAAGAACGTATCAAGACTTGGGCCAGCCCAAACCGGATCCCGAATTCAAGCCTGACTTTTCAAAATACGACGTGGTGATCAGCAACTTTGGATGGAAAGCGGCGGCGTGGCCCGAGGAGACGCGGCTCGGACTCGAGAGGTACGTGCGTGGGGGCGGCGGACTGGTCGTTGTGCATGCTGCCGACAATTCCTTTGGTGATTGGCCGGCGTTCAACGAAATGATCGGCTTGGGCGGCTGGGATGGACGCAATGAGAAGTCCGGGCCGTACGTCTACCTTGATGCCGAGGGCAAGGAAATCCGCGACCTTTCTCCCGGCGGCGGCGGATCGCACGGCCCGCAGCATGAGTTTCAAATCGTCATTCGCGAGCCAGACCACCCGATTACGAAGGGGCTGCCTCGTGCCTGGATGCACAGCCAAGACGAGCTGTATCAGAAACTGCGTGGCCCAGCGACCAACATGACGATCCTGGCAACCAGCTTCGCTGCTCCCCAATACAAAGGCACGGGAAGACATGAGCCTATGCTGATGACGATCACCTACGGTGACGGCCGCATCTTCCACACTCCGATGGGTCACAGTGACGTCTCAATGCAGTGCGTTGGATTCATCACCACGCTGGTTCGTGGCACCGAATGGGCCGCGACCAATCGCGTGACCCTCACGGAAACTCCCGAAGACTTCCCGACCGCGACGGAAGTCAGCGTACGCCCTTACCCAGCTGAGGAACGGACGATCAATTAGTGGCGTAGCGGGGCTCGCCAGTGTTCCGAGAGCTAGCTGAAATTCGGAAGCGTGGCCGCATCCGCTACCAAGTAATGCGATAGTTGTTCATCGAACGTTCCTTACAAATCATCCGGGAAAGTGAAGCCATGAAACGACTGCTACCACTCGCTTGGATCGTGGCCGCAATGTCGGCCTGGTCCGCCCAGGCCCAGACACCGCTGTCGCAGAAACTGGCCGAACTGAGCCAACCGTACGTCGACTCACAGCAGGTCGTTGGGTTGTCAATCGGGGTCATCCAAGGAGACACAACGGAGACCCTTCACCTCGGCAAGACAGCCCTAGACGAGAGTCCACCGAACGACGACACGCTCTATGAAATCGGCAGCGTTTCCAAAGTGTTCACCGGCGTGCTGTTGGCCGACGCGGTTGCTAGAGGCAAGCTCAAGCTGAATCAGCCAGCACAGTCGCTGATGCCAGAACCAAAGGTCATGCCGCTTCACAATGGCAGCGGTACACCCATCACGCTGTTGCATCTGTCGACACATCAGTCGGGACTCCCCAGGCTGCCCAACAACATGCCTAGTCTGATGTCGGACAATCCCTACGCCGATTACGACTCCAAGCTTGCCTATGAGTTCTTGGGCAAGCATTCGCTTCGGCGGTCGCCGGGATCGAAGAATGAGTACTCCAACTTTGCGGTCTCCTTCTTGGGTCACCTGCTTTGCCTGAATGCGAACCAAAGTTATGACGACCTGCTGGAAGATCGAATCACGCAGGCTCTGGGGATGCCTGCGACGCGGGTCACGCTTGGCGCAGACCTAGCTTCCCGAATGGCGAAACCGCATGACGGGCAACTGGATCCAAGCGTCAACTGGGATTTTGCCGACTTGCCGGGCGCTGGCGGGATTCGAAGTTCGCTCAGCGACATGTTGAGTTTTGCTAGAGCCAACTTACAAACCCCAGACGGGGAGATCGGTCAGGCCTTAGAACTGGCCTGGAAGCAACACGCACCGGCCAAGGGCAATGGTTTTGCGATGGGGCTCGGTTGGCACATCGCGCGCGACGGCCAGACCCGGTGGCACAACGGTCAAACGGGTGGCTACCACAGCATGTTGATTGTCAACCGGGATCAAAGCCTTTCGGTCACGGTGCTAAGTAACACGGCGACCG
>JBCCUO010000284.1:0-5674 GCA_039196805.1 Planctomycetota bacterium
AAAAGGCGTGATCCATCGTGACCTGAAGCCGCAGAACGTGATGGTCGGGCGTTTCGGTGAAGTCCAAGTGATGGACTGGGGATTGGCCAAGCAGATTGACTCGTCCGAACCAGAGGAAACACCGTTACCGATCCCGGCAACGGCTGACACGACGAACCATGGCTCCAAGACGAAGACCACTGACGTCGGACTTACCCAGCTGGGGGACGTGATCGGCACGCCCAACTCGATGGCCCCTGAACAGGCACGGGGCGACCTGGCTCAGATCAACGAACGCACTGACGTTTTTGGGCTGGGTGCCATCCTGTTTCAGATCTTATGCCGTCGCCCCTTATTCGATGGCAGGTCATCCAGCCAGGTACTGACCAAATCCGCCAGCGGTGACCTGGCGGAATCGCTCGAACATCTGGATGGTGTCGTCGACCAGGTTGAAATGGTGTTGCTTTGCCGACGTTGCTTGGCAAGCGATCCCGACCAACGCCCCGACAATGCGGATCAAGTCGCGATGGCGGTTTCGCAATACCTGTCGAACCTGCAGGATCAGCTGAGGCAAGCGGAGATCGATCGCAACCGAGCCGAGGTGGAGAACAGCGAGCGAGAAAAGCGTCAGCGAATCAAGCTTGTGATGACCGCGGCAGTTGCCTTGGTTGCCCTTTGCGGCACCGCCGCATTCGCTTGGCAATGGCGACTGGCACAGACGTCTGCAACGACGACAACCGAAGTGAATACCTACTTGCGGTCGATTCTGAAGGCTCCTCGGCCGGAAAGGCAGGGACACGATGTCCTGCTGTCCCAGGCGATCGACCGTAGTCTTCCGGAGTTGGAAGGACGATTTCAGCAGCACCCTGAAGTCGAGGCCTCCATTCGACGCGAGATTGGTGAGACCTATCGTTGGTTGGGCCGATCGGAATCTGCCGAAGAGCAACTGCGTGCGAGTATGGCAGCGCTGAACCGCTCAAACGCGGCTGATCCGCACGAGTTACTCCTGACGATGGACCGATTGGCGGGCGTGTTGCGATCACGCGGCGGCGAGGAAGCGGTGAACGAAGCGTTGAGCCTGCGGAAGACTGTTTTGAGCCGACGCGAGCAGATGCATGGCAAGACGCACGCCGAAACGCTTCTGGCGTTGAACAACCTGGGCGCGGTCTACCTGGAGAGCGGAGAACCGGAGCGGTCAATCGAACTCTACGAGCAGATGTTGGAGCGTGGGGAAACGCTCGATGAAGAAGCCTTCGATCGGGTCACGGTATGGCTGAACCTGGGCGAGGCTCAGCGTCAACAAGGTAACGTGGCCGCCGCCGAGTCGCGTTGGCGGAAAGTGATCCAGGCGTGCGACGAAAACCTCTTGGATCCCAGACGACTCAACGCCCATACACTGTTGGGAGAAATGTTGGCCGATCAGCGTCGATTTGATCAGTCTGAAGAACAACTCCGGCAGTCCGCGGAAGGACGCCAAGCGCTCTATGGACCTCTTCATCCGTTCACGCTTTCCTCGCTCCGTAAACTAAGTCGAATGCTGATCCGAGCTGCGGATTACGAATCAGCCTTGACTGTGTTGCCGGATCTGCTGAAACGACACAACCGGGCGATCGGGGAGGCTTCCGGCACAACGTTCGGCCTCCGCGCGTCGTTGGCCGAAGCCCTGGCGCAGTCGGGCCAATTGGGCAAGGCCGATCGACTGATGAAAGAGACGATCAGCATACTGAGCCAAGGTCGGGGCTCAGACCACCGCTACACCCGTGAAGCGATTCGCCTGCATTCCCAATTCTTAGAAGATTACCCAGCGATGGCGGCAGGAAGTCTTGATGAATGACGAACAGCGTCGCGAAGATCTGATCCGAAGATTGGATGAACTCGACGGATTGGATGCGTCGCGTTACGAGCGACTAATCGCCGAGCTGAGTCTTTCGATTCCCAACGGCCGCGATGCAGACGGCAGACTGAAGCTCGCACTCTTTGATGCGCGCGACTACGACTTGGAATCGTTTGACCAAGCGAATGGCGGTCAGGTGGCACTCACTCCGCTTCATGTCGCTCTGTCGATGGAGACGGTGGGGGCGGCCGAAGGGTTTTCGGCGATCTGCATCTTTGTCAACGATCAATGCGACGCTGCCATCGTCGAACGGCTAGCCGGCTACGGCGTGCAACTGATCGCACTGCGGTGTGCAGGGTACAACAACGTCGATTTAGAAGCCTGCCAGCAGCACGGAATCAGCGTGGTGCGAGTTCCCGCCTACTCACCGCATGCGGTTGCTGAACACACGGTCGCTCTAATGCTGATGTTGAACCGACATCTGCACCAAGCCTATTTGCGAAATCAATCCGGCTACTTTGTCATCGACGGACTGACCGGTTTCGACATGAACGGCAAAACGGTGGGCGTGATCGGTACCGGAAAGATCGGCCAGTGCCTGATTGAGATAATGCTGTGTTTTGGTTGACACGTGCTAGCGTATGACCTGAACCCATTGGCGGAACTCGCTGCCAGATCACACGTCACCTACGTCGATCTTCCTCAATTGCTTTCAACGTCCGACATCATTTCCCTTCACTTGCCCCTATTTGATGCCACCCATCATCTGATTGATGAAGCCGCCATTGAGCAGATGAAGACGGGTGTCATGCTGATCAACACCAGCCGAGGCGGATTGGTAGACGCCGCCGCGCTGGTGCGTGGCCTCAAGAGCGGAAAAATCGGGTCGGCAGGATTGGACGTCTACGAGGAAGAGGCCGGGATCTTCTTCCATGACATGTCGGACAAAGTCTTGACGGACGATGTGCTGGCTCGGTTGATGACGTTTGGAAATGTCGTGGTCACATCGCACCAAGCCTTTCTCACTCGGGAAGCACTCGCCAACATCGCCGAGACGACTTTGGCCAGCGTCCATGAGTTCGACCAGGGAAAACGAGGAGCGGAACTCTCGTACTACGTTCGATAGTCGCTAATCATGAGCCGC
Source organism: Planctomycetota bacterium (assembly GCA_039196805.1). GTDB lineage: Bacteria > Planctomycetota > Planctomycetia > Pirellulales > Pirellulaceae > JBCCUO01. The sequence continues at coordinate 2,958 of JBCCUO010000284.1, forward strand.
TATGCGCAAGCAGGCGGGTCGTGAGGGGATTGGAAAGACCCGACAGGCTGGCGCCAAGCGGCTGATCAGTATCCGACAGATGCAGTACTCTGTAGGCCAGGAAAAGGACTTGTGCCGTGGTTGAAATCATTGAAACGACGAACCATGGCCTTTTTTGTCGTGCTGGTGGCTTCTATGTCGACCCGGTCCGCCCTGTCGACCGCGCGGTGATCACACACGCGCACAGCGATCATGCTCGGTGGGGATGTCGCAACTACCTGGCCGCACGACCGAGCGAGGTCTTGCTGCGAATGCGGTTGGCCGAGGACGCCGAATTCAGCTTCTTGGACTATGGCGAGACGACGACCATCGGTGGTGTCACCATCTCGTTTCATCCCGCGGGTCACATGCTTGGATCGGCGCAAGTGAGACTGGAGTATCGGGGGCGCGTTGCAGTGATCACCGGCGACTACAAGTTGGGCGCCGAAGACACCACCTGCCAGCCCTGGGAACCGGTGCGCTGCGATTTGCTGGTGACCGAATCCACCTTTGCGCTCCCGGTCTACCGCTGGGCGTCCCAGGCGAGTGTGATGGAACAAGTCAATGATTGGTGGCGTCAGTCGCGTGAGATGGGCAAGAGTTGCGTGCTCTATGGCTACGCCGTCGGAAAGAGCCAGCGATTGCTGGCCGGATTGGATCGGTCGATCGGGCCGATCTATACGCATGGAGCGGTCGAGAAGGGCGTCGATGCCTATCGCCGCAGCGGAGTGGACTTGCCACCCACGATTCCAGTTGGTTCCGTAGAGGGCAAGCACGACTGGGCCGGAGCAATGGTGGTCGCCGTACCCAGCGCGCACGCGACACCTTGGACACGACGTTTCAGATCCCCCTCAACCGCGATGGCCAGCGGCTGGATGGCCGTGCGCGGGGCTCGACGAAGACGTAGCGTCGATCGTGGCTTCGTGCTTAGCGACCACGTTGATTGGGACTCATTTCTGGAGGCAGTCAGCGCGTCGCAAGCCCGAGAAGTTTGGGTGACCCACGGTTACTCGGCGGCGGCGGCCCGGTATCTGCAAGAGCAAGGCCTCGATGCCAAGTCGATTTCCAACCGTGGCCGATCATCAGAGGACGAGGAAGAGAGTCGACAGATCACGCCGTGATCCCGAGCCGGCATCGCACTGCGAAGCGAATCAGCGGGCCGTTGGCCAACCGCTTCAGAGCCTCGCCTTCGGAGAAGGTGGGCGACATCGGCACCGATCACTCTACGACGGGCGGAGCGGTCGGCGACTCTGCCAATGCGAGATGCTTTCAACGGTCCAATCCCTTTAGGAACTGTTCCGCGTTTCGAAGGTGCGTCTTCCTCTTCTCGGTGTCCATCTTCTCGGACATCTTGCACATCATGGCCCACCGCGGATTCTTGCCCAGTTCCTTGCGATGACTCCAAATCCACCGCCAGTAGAGTCCGTCCCAGGTGTCGGCCCATTCACCATGCTTGAAATGACTCATCTTCTTGATGTAGGCCGAGCCAGAAAAGTAAGGCTTGGTCGTAATCTGCCCTCCGTCCGCGTTTTGACTCATCGCATAGACGTTCGGCACCATCACCCAATCGTACGCGTCGACGAACATCTCCATGAACCAGCGATAGATTTCGTCCGGGTCAAACTCGCAAAGAAACATGAATCCGCCCAGCACCATCAACCGTTCGATATGGTGGCAGTAGCCGGTTGAGTTCACGCGCTCGATCACGTCGTCAACGGGATCGATACCGGTACTTGCATCGTAAAAGGATTGAGGAATCGCTCGAGTGTGCTGCCAGTGATTGGTCGTCCGCATTGACACGCCCAAGTCCCTGTAGGTTGCCCGCATGAACTCTCGCCAACCAATCAGTTGCCGAACGAAGCCCTCCAACGAGTTGATGGGGACCTTGTTCGCATCTGCGTAACGCAGCGTTCGGTCCAACACCTGACGTGGCGTGAGCAGCCCGATGTTCAGCATGGGAGTCAATACGCTGTGCCAGAGCCAATTTTGGCCCGGAACGATCGCATCCTCGTAGATGCCAAACGAATCAAATCGCTGCTGCAAGAACTGGTCGAGCCACCGCTCGGCAGACTCGTGCGAAGTCGGATAGAGCAGCGCGCCCAAACTCCCCGGATGGCTTTCGAAGTGCTCGTTGACATGCGATCGAGCCTTCAGATCGATCGGATCAGAGTTGACCGTCGGTAGCTCGGGAATCGTGTGTAGCCGATTCTTCGGCACCTTCTTACGGTTGTCTTCGTCGAAGCTCCACTTTCCTCCGACCGGCTCGCCATCCTGAATCAAGACGTCCAGACGCCGACGCTGTTCCTTGTAGTAGTCCGCCATGAACCAGCGTTTCTTGCCAGAGCGATAGTTGTCGTTTTGTCGATTCGTATTCAGAAAGCCAGGGCTATCGACAACGGTCAATTCGAATCCATGCTTCGCGGCAAGCCGGCCAAGCCGCTTCTCCAAGATGAAGTCGGCTGGCTCAGCGACAATCAAGCGTTTGACACGCCGACGCTGCAGCGCGGCGAGCGTCGTGTTCAAGACGGGGGCATCGACCGAGAAGTCGACATACTGCACTTTGCGATTCTGCTGGCGAAGGCGCTGGCCGTAGCGTTGCATGGTCGCGCGGTGCAGCCACAGTTTCTGTTTGTGAAACGCGACCGGATAGCGTGGGTCGCCAAAGTAGAGCGAGTCTTCGATCAGAACCGTTTCTTGCG